>JBKJKH010000004.1:0-5777 GCA_046597595.1 Gemmatimonadaceae bacterium | reverse complement strand
GGCGGTTGGAGTTGCCCGCATCGATCGGCTACGTGCCGGAAGATCGGCATCGTGAAGGGCTGATCCTCGAGATGTCTGTCCTCGATAACATCGATCTTCGAGACGCCAGTGTGCGGCGAGGATGGCGCAGGCGACGCGGACGTGCAGCGCATGCCGCGCGGCTGCTCCTGGGGTACGACGTCCGTGCAGGCAGCCCGCTTGCGAAGGTCGCGACGTTGTCCGGCGGAAATCAGCAGAAGCTGATTCTGGCGCGCGAACTCGATCCGCGACCCGCGCTTCTTGTCGCCGAGCATCCTGCGCGGGGGCTGGATGTGCGCGCGGCCGGCGCGGTGCGCGAGCGGCTCCAGGCTGCTGCTGATGCGGGCACGGCGATCGTGCTTGCGTCCAACGATCTCGATGAACTCGCCAGCATGGCGCATCGGGCACTTGTGGTACACGCCGGGACGGTGAACGAGACTTCACCCGACGCGCGCGCGATTGGACGGGGCATGGTAGGGGCATGAGGGCCCATGACTGGTCCAGGCGCTGGCAAGCGCCGGTTCTGTTTGCCGCCGCGCTGGTGCTCGCCATGGTCGCGCTGGTGGCCCTGCTGGCGGGGGAGAATACGGGGGCGGCGCTCACTGCCTTGTGGCGCGGCTCCATCGGCACCCCTTATGCCCTGTTCTCGGCAACGCTGGTGCGCGCGACGCCCTTGATTCTGGCAGGATGCGCCGTGTCAGTCGCCTTCCGCGCGGGAGCGCTGAATATCGGTGCGGAAGGCCAGCTGCTCGCCGGTGCCGCGGCGGCGACCGGCGCTGTATCGCTCCTGTCATCATCGTTAGGCAGTGCCGTGCTCCCCGTGGCCATGGTCGTCGGCGCGATGACCGGTGCGGCGTGGGCGGGGATCGCCGCCCTGTTGAGGACACGGTTTCATGTACTCGAGGTCATCAGCACCATACTGCTCAACTTCGTCGCACTGCACGCAGTGGGCTGGTTGGTGCGCGGCCCGTTGCAGGAGCCTGCGCACGTCTATCCGCAGAGCGCGACGCTGCCCGAATTTGCACGGCTGCCTGCGCTCATCGCGTCTTCGCGCCTGCATTGGGGATTTCCACTCGCATGCGTGATCGCGGTCGTGGCATGGTTGGTCCTCTCCCGGTCAGAGGCGGGTTTTCGCCTCCGCGTAACCGGACTGAACCCCGAAGCAGCTCGCGTCGCCGGCGGCATCGATACGCGGCGTATCGTAACAGGCGCGATGCTGGTCAGCGGTGCACTGGCCGGGCTCGCAGGCGCGGTCGAAGTCCACGGTGTCACCTTCGCGCTGTATGAAAATCTGTCTCCCGGCTACGGATACACCGCCATTGCCGTGGCACTGCTTGCGAGGCTCGACCCGCTTCTCGTGCTGCCGAGCGCGATTTTCTTCGGTGCCCTGGAGGCAGGCGCAGCGGCCATGCAGCGCGACGCGGGAGTGCCGTCGGTCATCGCGACTGTCATAGAGGCCGGCGTTGTGCTCTCTCTGCTGGGAATCGCTGCCGTTCAGCGCAATCGGAGCACGACCGCATGATCCAGGAAGGTGTTGGCGGCGCAGGGGCGGCGATTCTCGAATCGACGGTTCGCACCGCGACCCCGCTGCTTCTTGCCGCGTTGGGTGAAACCGTGGTCGAGCGCGCCGGAGTGATCAACATCGGCCTCGAGGGATCAATCATCGCCGGCGCTTTTGCCGGTCTGGCGGCGGCAACGGTTGCGGGGGTGTCCGCCGGCGTTCTCGGCGCCGCCGCTGGGGGCGTCGCGGCGGCGGCGGTATGCGCTTTCTTCATCGTCGGTCTGCGCGCCAACCAGATCATCACCGGGACTGCCGTCACGATGCTCTTTCTCGGCATCACCGGCGCTTTGTATCGCGGCGTGTTCGGCGCGGGCGGGGCGGCGCTGAGCAGTCCGACGATGTCCGTCTGGCAACTGCCCTTGTTGGCGGATATTCCGGTCGTCGGGCGCGCATTGTTCGCGCAGCCGCCGATGACCTACATGGCGTTCGCGCTCATTCCGGCAGTGTGGTGGTTCCTGTTTCGAACTCAGCCTGGTCTTGCGCTGCGCGCGACGGGGGAGAATCCGGACGCTGCGACTGCCGCCGGTGTCGGTGTCCGCCGCGTGCGCCTGTTCGCCTTGCTGTTCGGTGGTGCGATGGGGGGACTTGCTGGAGGGACCATTGTGCTCGCGCAGGTCGGCACTTTCGCGGAAGGCATGTCTGCGGGTCGCGGGTTTATCGCGGTAGCCATTGTGGCGCTGGGCCGTTGGCACCCATTCGGCGTCGCGCTCGCGGCGCTGCTCTTCGGCGCGGCCAGCGCCCTCCAGTTCGTTTTTCAAGCGCTGGGATACGCGTTCCCCTACCAGCTCTTCCTCGCCTTGCCATATGCGCTAACGCTGGTGGCGCTCGCTGTTAGTCCGGGACGCAGTCGCGCGCCGGCACGTCTCGGACAGGAGACGGCTTGATGTGTCAGCAATCGGTTTCGGCACTGCGCCATTGCACGTGCCACGCGCCCCGTTCATTGCGCAGGAGCAGGGCATACCGCACGGACGCACTCTCGAGCGCGACCAGCATGGCGACGCGCCCGTCGGCGAACCGCACGGCAGCAAGTGCGTCGCCGCTTTCGACGACGTCCTCAGGACCTGAAGCGCGCGACCAGTACCGCAGAACCAGCGGTCCTCCGTTCACGCGTTCCGCGATCATGAAAATCCGCTCTTCGCGCGGATTGGCTTCCGTTGCCAGGCGCCTGGCCACATCCGCGACGAGTGCTTCGACATTCGGCGCTGGCTTGAAGCGACGCATCTCGCGAACGATGACCGGCAGCCCTCGAAAGCTCGCGACCGTGTCGTCCTCGAGTGCCGAGGCGATGCGTGCGAGGTCGGAGGTCAGGCGCGTCGAATCCGCGTGACTGAAGGCCTCGAGCGAGTCGAGCGGCAAGGCCGTGAGCCGGGTGTCGATGAAACCGACGCTCCACGGCGTGAGCGTTGACCCGACGGAGTCCCGGAGCGTTGCGGAGGGCCACGCAACACACTGCGGATCCACGTGAGGCGAGACTTCCAGCACGCGTGCGCGGGACACCCGTCCTTCACGAGCAACGAGCGTTACCATGGTCAGCGCAGACGGTGGACGGCCGACGCTCGCATCCATCTCCGCGGGCAGAACGATCCGGGCTTCGCCGGGGGTCGCTCCCATGACGAGCAGGGCAGGTCCGTTGCGATTCTCCCAGCCCGGGTTCGTTCCAGTTTCCGGCGGGGCAGAATCGTCCGGTGGCGAGCCTGCCAGCCCCGCCGTATCGTTTGCCGGCGTGTCGGATTTGCGGTCGCAGCCAACAGCCGCGAGGACGACAGTGAGGACGGACACCAGCGCGATCGTTCCCGGTACCCTGTTCGAGATCCAGCGTCGCTTCCACATGGGGCTAATTTGCGCCTCGGCGAATCGAGGTCAATCTCCCGCGTCTACGCTGACCGACGTATGCGAGGCGCGCGCGCCACGGACATTCTTGTAGAGTTGTCCCCTCCTATCCTGAATTCCGATGGCCTACGCTTCGCACGCGCCGGCGGGACTAACCGCCTCCTCGCCCGACACCACCGTGACCAGACGCGCACCCGCGCGAGAGCGCTGGAGTTGGGCGCTCTACGATTTTGCGAACACGATCTGGTCCATGAACGTGGCCTCGCTGTATTTCGTGCCCTGGCTCGTCGTGGACCTCGGTGCATCGAGCAGCGCCACAATGTGGGCAACGGCGTTTTCTTCAGTGCTGATGGCGTTGGCCATTCCGATTCTCGGTGCGCTGTCCGATGCGCGCCGGAAACGAAAAGTGTGGGTCGTGGGATTCACGCTGTTGGCCGTGGCCGCCACCATCGCCATCGGATTCATTGGCGAGCGGATGATCCCGCTGTACGGGGATTCCGTGCTGGGCGGCACGGTGCGTCCGGAGTCGTTTCACCTCGGTGGCTCGCAGCTTCTGCTTCTCGGCATCGCATTCACCGTCGCGAACTTTGCGTATCAGGCGGTGAATCCTTTCTACAACGCGATGATGACGGAGCTCGTGCCTCCGGCGGAGTATGGCCGGTTGTCGGGACTGGGAACGGGCGTCGGGTATGTTGGAACAATTGTCGGCGTGTTGCTTGTCGCGCCCTTCTTCAACGGCGAGTTGCCGGTGCTCGGGGCGTTGCCCGAGTCGGTCCTCACACAACTGCGGGCACTGATACCCGGGACCTCACACGCGGGGCGTGTCTCCACATTCGTGCCCACGGCGCTGCTGTTTCTCGTCTTTTCGCTGCCGCTGTTTCTCTTCTGCCGGGACCACAACCCTGCACCGAAGGGCACCGCTATTCCCTGGCGCAGCGCGTTCACGGAGCTTGGGAAAACGTTCCGTGAGGCGCGCCAGCACCCGGGCGCGCTTCGATTTATTATCACTTCGCTCATATATCAGGATGCCGTTGGCACCATTACGGTGGTCCTCGGCCTCTACGCGATTCAGGCAGTCGGATTCACGCAGGCGTCCGTCAACACTGTCTTCGTGATACTGCCGGTGACGGCGGTTCTCGGAAGCTTCCTGACGGGCTGGCTGGTGGACCGCATTGGACCAAAGCGGTCGCTCTCCCTTGTGCTGGTGAGCTGGGTTGTCTTGCTGATTGCGCTGGTTGCCTTTCCCAGCAAGACCGCCTTCTGGATCATCGGCGCGTTGATTGGTTTCGCGTCGTTCGGCGGCACACCAACCGCGGAACGCCCGATGCTTCTCAGTCTCGTCCCTGAACGGGATGCGGGGCGGTACTTCTCGCTCTTGCTGCTCTCGGCGCGCGCCGCCGCATTCATCGGCCCACTTGTCTGGGGGTACACCATCGACTTTCTGGAGCCTCGCTCCGGCACGGCAACCGCGTACCGGACTGGATTGCTGACGATCGCCGCCTTCTTCCTTATCGCGCTGGTCATGCTCCAGGGTGTCCCGGACACGATGCGACGAAAGACCGCCGCAGCATCGTCCTGATCGCGTTGCGCGGAGTTCGCTGATGTTGTACTGGCTTTTACGCTGGATCGCCAGCGTCGCCCTTCGGTGGTATTACCGCGACATTCGTGTGGTGGGCGCGGAGCGCATTCCGCGGGAGGGCGCCGTGATTTTCGCCGTCAACCATCCGAACGCGCTGGTGGATGCGCTTGTCGCGGGGTGCGTGATTCCGCGCCGGCTTCGCATGACGGGCAAGGCAACCTTGTTCGAAAATCCGTTGCTTGCCGCGCTCTTGAGCGCGGCGGGCGTTGTGCCGCTTCGTCGCGTCAGCGACGAGCGCAAGCGCATCGCCGACGGATTGCTTCCCGATACTGGTGCACTGCCTGCTCGCAATGCCGAATCGTTTCGGGCACTCGGTGACGTCCTCGCGTCGGGTGGCGCGATGCTCATCTTTCCCGAGGGCAAGAGTCATAGCGAGCCGTCGATTGCCCCCCTCAAGACTGGTGTTGCGCGCATCGCGATCGAAGCAAGGGACCTGCGCGATGTGCAGGACTTGCGCATCGTCCCCCTTGGGCTCGTCTTTGAGCGCAAGGAGGAGCCACGCACGCGCGTCCTTGTGCAAGTCGGCGAGCCTATCCCGGTGCGCGGCTTCCAATGGGATCCACCCGCGGCCAGCGAGGTTGATGCGCTCACGGCGCGCGTGGATCGGGGGCTGCGTGACGTCACCCTCAATTTTGAATCGCCCGCACACGCCGAACGGGTCCTCGCGGTTGCGGATGTGATCTCGGCGGTTGCGGACGAGCCTCGCGAGCTCGGCGACGCGGAGCCGGC
>JBKJKH010000636.1:0-7622 GCA_046597595.1 Gemmatimonadaceae bacterium | reverse complement strand
CACCGTGAAGTGCAGGATCACCAGGACGACAAAGACGATGAGCGCGCGCAGCGCCCGGCCGAACGGCATGGTCTTAGGGTATGCGGAAGAGCGTGTCTCGCCGCAGCGTATCGCGCCGTACCGAGTCGCGACGAACGGGCGGGCGTGCGCTGTCGCGACGCGTGGAATCCGGAACAACGGGTGTAGCAACCGGCACCGGCGCAGTGGTCGCTGGCGCTGGAGTCGGAGTCGTCTGCACCGGCGTGCCGGTCGAGGCCCGGTTTGCCGAATCGGTGGCAGCTCGGCGAGCGCTTAATTCCGCCATGGCCGCGTTTCGCGCAAGCGAATCCGCACCCGCCACAAGCATGCGGGTCGCGGAGTCGGCCGCGCGCGAGGTCGCCCATACGTCGGCCACACCGGTGGCAACGCGCTGCGGCAGCAACACCATTACCGACCCGATATCCGCCGGCATCACGGCAGGGCGCACGAGATAGGTACGCGCCCACGCCTCCGAGGTCTTCATCTCCTGGAGCACCGTGCCGATGGGAATCCCGCGCGGAAAGGTGCCACCCAGTCCGGAGCTCACGATCACGGCACCGGGCTTCATCTGGCTGCGAAACGGCACGCCGCTCATCTCGAGGAGATACCGGCTCGCGCCGGCCCCAAGGTGCGCGCGCACGATCCCGAACGCGCTGCCATCCTGCGCCATTGCACTGACACGGAAATCGGGATGCGTGAACAGGATCGCGCGGCTCATCGTGGGGTCCGCTTCTTCCACCATGCCGACGAGCCCTTCAGGCGCGATGACGGGCGAGTACTTCCGCACACTCTGGCGCGAACCGGCGGTGATCACGATGGTCGCGACGACCTGCTCCGGACCAAGTGCGCTCCCCTGCAGCGCCTCGGCAGGAACAAATCCCCACCGCAGCTGTCCGCCCAGGCCAAGGAGTTTGCGGAGGCGCGTGTTCTCGTTGTCGAGGGAGGCCAGCGCCATCGCCCGCAGCGCGAGGCTGTCCGCCACCATCGTGGCGGCATCGTGCGTGAGGAACGCCGCGCGGCTCACTTCGGCCGAGCGCTGCAGTTCGACGAGTGGCGCGAGCAGCGAGCGTCGCAGTCCGGTGGCGACAGGATCCCTGTGCCGTGACGGCAGGATCAGCGCGAGCAGCGAGAGAAAGGCACATCCCGCGAGCAGCATGACGTCCGCGCGAGTGCCGGCGCGGGAGGCGCGTGCCATTGTGCCTCTACGCGTGCAGGACGGACCGGTACTTCTCTTCGTCGTCGAGAATGCGCCCCGTGCCGCGCACCACGCACGTCAGGGGATCCTCGTCGACGTGGATCGGCAATCCGGTTTCCTGCATGAGCATCATGTCGAGCCCCCGGATGAGCGCGCCGCCGCCGGTCATCACGATCCCGCGGTCCACGATGTCGCTCGCCAGTTCCGGCGGCGTGATCTCGAGCGCGCGACGGACGGCGTCGACAATCTGCTGGATCGGCTCCTGGATCGCTTCGCGGATCTCGCTCGAGTGTACGCGGACGGTCTTCGGAATGCCGGACACGAGATCGCGGCCCTTCACCTCCATCTCCCTCTCGTCGCCAGTCGGATACGCCGACCCGATCTGGATCTTGATCTGTTCTGCGGTCGGCTCGCCAATGAGGAGGTTGTAGTTCTTGCGCATGAACTGCACGATCGACGTGTCGAGTTCATCCCCGCCGGTGCGAATCGAGGTGTCGCTCACGATCCCGGAGAGTGCGATGACCGCGATCTCCGTGGTGCCGCCCCCGATATCGATGACCATGTTCCCGGTTGGCGTCTCGACCGGCAGGCCGACGCCGATCGCGGCGGCCATGGGCTCCGCGACCATGAACACTTCTTTCGCCCCGGCGCCTAACGCCGAGTCGCGCACGGCGCGCTTTTCCACTTCCGTGATGCCGGAGGGGACGCACACAATCACGCGCGGCTTTACCTTGAACACGTGGTTCTTGATGATCAACTCGAGAAAGAACCGCAGCATTTTTTCCGTGACGTCGAAATCCGCGATGACGCCATCCTTCATCGGCCGCACCGCGATTACGCCGTCAGGCGTGCGACCGAGCATGCGCTTCGCTTCGAGGCCGACCCCCTTGATCTTCTTCGTCTCGCGATCGATCGCGACGACCGACGGTTCGTTCAGCACAATCCCTTCGCCCTTCACGTAGATCAACGTGTTGGCGGTGCCGAGATCCACGGCGATTGCGCTCGCGGGAAAAAGCGTTGATGGCGAAAAAGGCCAGCGCATCGAGCCGTATGATCGGGAGGCGAACGTCGCGGAAGGGATGGACGCGGTGTGTGCGTGAAACTAAACGCGCGCGGAACGAGCGGGCAAGGCGTTGTCTTGAAAGGCGTTGCCTTGACACGACCTACGCGCATCCCTATTTCTCGCCTCATGTCTTCCGTCCGCCCGATTCCAGTTGCAATTGTCGATCTCCTGCTGTGCGATGCCTGCGGACTCTGCATGCCCTTGTGCCCGCCCATGGCGATCCATATGCGGCGTGAAGGGCTCGTGGTCGACCCCGTGGCCTGCACGGGGTGTCGGAAGTGCATCGACCCCTGTCCGGTAGGCGCCCTCCTGATGATCGAGCGCACCCCCGACCCGACCGCCCTCGGTGTCGCCTCCCTCAGTGCGGCGTAGGGTGAGTCTACCCGTTACGCGGTGCGATGTCCTCGTCATAGGCGGTGGCCCGGCCGGGATCGTCGCAGCCTGGCACACCGCTGCTGGCGATCCCGGCCTTGATGTCCTCATGCTCGAGCGCGACAGGGCCATCGGCGCCCCGGTGCGCTGCGGTGAGGGGGTAGGCAGCAAGGGCGTCGGCGAGTTTCTCGCCATCGACCCCGCGTGGGTCTCCCGCAAGATCACCAAAGTCATCTTCTGGGCGCCTGACGGCACCGAGGTGCGCGTCGCCGAAGGTGAGGTGGGATACGTGCTCGATCGTACGCGATTCGAGCCTGCGCTGGCGGCTGAGGCTGGTCGTGCGGGAGCGGAGATTCGTGTCGGTACGGAAGCGGTCGGGATGGTCCGTGAAGGCAATGGATGGCGCGTCCGCGTGCGTGGCCCACGCGGGGAAGAGGAGATCCTTGCCCGCCTGATCATCGGCGCCGACGGGGTCGAGGGGATGGTGGGGCGATGGGCGGGGCTCGATACCCGTGTTCCCTCGCGAGACATGGAGAGCTGCGCCCAGTACGTCGTGTCGAACATCGAGTTTGATCCGGACGCGATCTACCTCCACTTCGGCGATAATGTCGCCCCGGGCGGGTACGCGTGGGTGTTCCCCAAGGCGGTTGGGACGGCCAACGTCGGGCTTGGCATCATTGCCCTGAAGGGACAGGGAAAGCCCGCGCGGCGGTGGCTGGACAGCTACTGCGAGCAGTACTTCCCCACCGGCGTGAAGACCGCGTATACCGTCGGCGGCGTCATCGTGCACACGACGATCAAGCGGACCGTCACCGACGGCCTGATCCTCGCCGGCGACACCGCGCACATGATCAACCCGCTTTCCGGCGGGGGAATCGTGAACGCGTTGAAGGCGGGACGGCTCGCTGCAAATACGGCAGTCGCGGCGCTTCGCGCCGACGACACGAGCGCCGCGCGCCTGCAGGTGTATCACGACGACTGGATGAAGCTGTTAGGCGAGGATCACCTGCGCTTCTACCGGATCAAGGAGGCACTCAACAAGTTCGACGACGCCTTCTACGACGACCTCGCGAAGACCGTGAACAAGGTGCCGTACGAGAAGCGCACGCTGGCCAGGATCTTCGGCCATGCCCTGCTCTCGCACCCCACGCTGCTGCCGGTCGTCGCGCGCTACTTCGTCTAGCCCATGGTTTAGCGCTCGATTCGCAACAGTTCGTTCCGCGCAATGCCGTTCTGCCGCGGACCCTTCGCCTGGACGAATTTCACGCGCACAACGGCATTGACGCTTGGCGCGAACCAGTAGGTCGTCAGGTTCGTGATGATGCGCGTCGGGTCCGCCGTCATGACCGTGTTTTGCGTCCCATCCACGCGATAGGTCAGGAAGGTGCCGGCCGGCACCTTGACCGTCACCGTGTCCGACACCACGAAATCCCACTGTTCCTGCTCGGCACCGCGGACGGTGTGGACGCTGGTCTTCGCTCCAATGGCCAGGGGCCAGAGGTACTTGAGGGCAGCCTCGTCGGGGATTTTCAGCGGCTGGTCCGGGTTGTCGGGAATGAAGTGGGAAATGCGCGCGGCGCGCTTGCCCTTGCCGTCGCGGAACACGGTGCGCCAGCCATCCACGGAGATAACCGTGTTGGTGAAGTGCGTGTAGACGTACGTCGTGCCGATTGCGGGGGCGACGTACGGTGCCGGCTGAAAAGCCCTGGGACGGGGATCCTTGGTGACGCGTTGCGGCGCCTGTGCGGATGCGGGAAGGCTCGCGCAGGCGACCATCAACGGGACGAGGGCGAGACGTCGAAGAGACGGCATAGCTCCATGGGGTGACGGCGGAAAACGAAACGGCACATCCGGAAAAACGACTCACGGCCCCCGATGCTCCGGGGGCCGTGAGACAGACTCACAGGAAGCGGCGAGGGTAACCCTCGCCACCTCCGTCAGACATTACGCGCTGCGACGGCGGCGGGCTGCGAAGCCCACACCGACGAGGCCCGTGGCAAGCAGTACCATCGAGGCGGGCTCCGGAACGATCGGAGTTCCACCAATTGCCGCACCAGCGAAGCCGTAGCCGAAGACGTTCGGCGCGCCGTCAACACCTGCGTGGCAGTCATCGCTCGTGGTCCGTGCGGGGTTGCAGCGGGCCGTGGAGTACACGGAGACGCCCTGCGTGCCGAGCGCCGCAACCATCGCGGTGGTCGTTGCAGCGGCGCCGTAGAACGTCTTGAAGGACATCGATGCGCCCGCTGCCAGCGACGGGAACGCAAAGTCGAAGAGCGCGCCGTGATCGCACGGGCCGGCATCCGTGAAGTCGGCATTGGCGGGGCCACACTGGCCGCCGCGCGACGAGAACGGATTCGAGTTCTGGAAGCCGTCATCGCTCGAGCCGATGAGTGCCGTGGCGCCCCAACCCTTGAGCGTCACGTATTCGTTGAAGGCGGTCGGCTCGATGTCCCAGTCCATGAGGCGGCGATACCGAATGCCCTGGGCACCAACCCCAGCGGCGTTCACGAGATCGGTGTTCGTGATCGTTACGTCAACCTGGTACAGGTTCAGGTTCGAGCTCGGGCGGTAGTGATGCGTGATGAGGAGCGGACCCATCGAGGTCACGGACGTCGCCGTTGAGGCGGTGGACGTGAACGAAACGGAGCCAAGCCCGAAATCACCAGCTGCCGCATTCGCGCCGCCCGCAGCGCCGTTGAAGACGCCGCCGGAAATGCCTGCGCCCCACCCTTCGCAGAGACAGCCGTCAGCCGTGGCTTCGCGGTTGGTGGCCATGAAACGAAGTCCGACATTCGTCGTCGACGGGCCAGGTGCGCCAGCGCTCGGCGAGCCGCCGCCGACGTTCAGGCTGCCCAGACGACGAACGCCCATCTGGATCGTGCCGTTGTTGATGATTGCCTGAGCGGATGCGACGCCCGCGGTCAATGCGACCGCCGCGACGGCGCCGGCCAGGCGGGCCAACGTGCGATGTGATGTCTTCATACAGGTCCTCGTGTGGGGGAGTTCTCCAACGCTTGCTGCACGACCATCTGCCTCGCGGGTCCGGTGGCTGACCGGTCGTGCCCGTCTGGCTTACGAGACCGCACCAAGGCAAGGGCCTCGCCGTAAAGTCCGCTCTGCGCCACCCGGTTCCTGGCTCCTCACCGGCGTTCTGTCAAACCGCCAAACGGCCGCGGTGGCAACGAGTTGCACGATAAACATACGACAATAAACAAGTCGGTCGTAATGTCCCATTCGACACAATTGTAAGGGCAGACGGCACGGCTGTTGGATACGTACAACACACATTGAGGCGGTTACGCGGCACTTAAAAACCTCATAAAACATCATGAAACATCATATTCCCGTGCTTCCGAACCCTCCCTGCGCACGCTTGCTGTCAGCCAGATCTTCCGCTTCAGACACCCCGGGCGTCTCGAAACGCGCAAAAATCAGCTGCGCAATCCGCTCCCCGCGACGGATCCCGAACGGTTCCCTTCCCCCGTTCTGAAGGATCACCTTCACCTCGCCCCGAAAGTCCGGATCGATGGTGCCCGGCGCATTCGGCACCGTGATCCCATGGTTCAGCGCCAAACCCGAGCGCGGCCGGACCTGAGCCTCGACTCCCTCCGGAAGCTCGAACACGAACCCTGTCGCCACCGCGCGCCGCTCGCCCGGTGCCAGTACGAAATCCGGCTCGGCGCTGGCTACATCGTAGCCCGCCGAGCCGGGGGTCTGTCGTGCGGGGAGAGGAAGCCCAACGGCGTGCGGCAGCCGCCGGACCCTCACCTCGAAGCCGCTCAACGGAGGAACTGCGCGGGCTCGTGGTACTCCATCCCGAACGCTTCGGCGACACCGGCATACGTCACCTTGCCGCTCGCGATGTTGAGCCCCTTCAGCAGGGCTGCGTTGTCCTTCAGCGCCCGCTTCCAGCCCTTGTTCGCGAGCTGCAGGGCGTACGGCAGCGTCGCGTTCGTGAGTGCAAGCGTCGACGTCCGCGGAACTCCGCCCGGCATGTTGGCGACGCCATAGTGAATCACCCCGTCCACGACGTAAGTGGGATTTTCGTGCGTCGTCGCATGGATCGTTTCCACACAGCCGCCCTGGTCGATCGCCACGTCGACGATCACGGACCCCGGACGCATGAGCTTGAGATCCTCGCGCCGCAGGAGCTTCGGGGCCTTCGCACCAGGAATCAGCACACCGCCGATGACGAGATCGGCCGTCGTGATCTGCTCGAGGATATTGTGGCGGTTCGAGTAGATCAGCTGGACGTTGGCCGGCATGACGTCGGACAGGTACCGCAGCCGCTCGAGGGAAATGTCGAGCACCGTCACCTTCGCGCCGAGGCCCGCAGCCATCTTCGCGGCGTTGATTCCGACGATTCCGCCGCCCAGGATCACGACCTTGCCGGGCGCGACGCCCGGGACGCCACCCAGCAACACGCCGAGGCCGCCGTACAGCTTCTCCAGATACTTGGCGCCTTCCTGCACCGCCATGCGCCCCGCCACTTCCGACATCGGCGTCAGCAGCGGCAACTCGCGCGTCGGCAGCTCGACCGTCTCATACGCGATGCACACCGCACCACTGTCGAGATGCGCCTTCGTCAGCTGCTCGTCGGCCGCAAAATGAAAGTACGTGAAGATCAGCTGGTCTTTCTTCATGTGCTTCCACTCTTTCTCGATCGGCTCCTTCACCTTCATGATCATCTCTGCGTCGCGCCACGTTGCCGCCGCATCCGCCCCGATTTCAGCGCCTACTCCCGTGTACATCTCGTCCGGGAAGCCGCTCCCTTCACCGGCTCCCTTTTCGATGACGACCTTGTGCCCTGCCGCCACGAACGCCTCAGCGCCCGCCGGAACGAGCGCGATACGGTTCTCGTTGGTCTTGATCTCTTTCGGGACGCCGATGCGCATGGACTGTCAGAGTTATGGGTCAAGAAATCTGCGAACGCCATTCGTTGGTACGGTAACGAATGAGCCGCTGAGGGTGGAG
>JBKJKH010000501.1:0-3187 GCA_046597595.1 Gemmatimonadaceae bacterium | reverse complement strand
ACCACCAAGCAGGTAGAGTCCGGCAAACGGAACCTTGAGCTTCAAGTGCCCAAGCACCGATGCGATCGCCGCATCGGGGTTCTGGGCCGTCGAAGATGACGGAATGTCGCCGCCCTTCACCTGGCCATAGCTCACCAGTCCACGCAGGCCGAGCACCGATGACGGACGTTCCCAACCAAACACGCCGGTCCCGTTGAAGCCAGCACCGTACCCATTACGCAGGTCACCGGTCGGGACCAGGACGCCGCCAGCGAGCCCAACGTACAGATTATTGCCGAACATGCCGCGACGCATCGGAACAGTCTCCGCAACCGTCGTCGTCGTCTGCACGACTGTTTCGGTCCGGGCGGTCTCGACGACGGGGGCCGGCGCAGGCGCTGGCATCGGCGTCGGAGCCGGCGTAACTTCGCCGCTCGACGTGGTACGTGTTACGGTGTCCTTGCGGACGGGAATACGAGCCTGAGCTGCAAGCGTCGTCGCGCTAAGTGACAGCGCAGCGACCAGGCTAAAGGCGCACAATTTCTTGGTGCTCATCAATATCCTCCTTATCTCGTGCTCATGTGCTCAATCGCACACGGGCGGTTTAGGCTGAAGCGGCAAGTGATTTCACTGCAAGACCTTACTGCTCTGTCCGCTCCGAACGACTGAGTGTCGCTGCCAACTCTGGAAAGGCAGATCGTGTGCCGCCGACGCCCCTGTTCGAGGGCTTGTGTGGTAACGGTTGCGTTGACGCCACAGCGATTGGGTCGGTGCCGCCTCGGCAGATTTCCACTGAGCGTCTATTGGACTGGCGGACTGAACAACTGAAGTACTGAACGACCGACAACTTCTCCGCTCCGTCGGATATACCGTGAGCACTCGGGGCGAGAAGCTGTCGGTCGTTCAGTGGCTCGGTGGATCAGTACTCTCAGTTCCAACACTTGCCCGCAGCGATGACGGCATACGCATCGAAAATGACGCACTCGAGACCCCAGGCGATCGTAGTTGGCGCCGGCATCGTCGGACTAACGTCCGCCATTTGCCTCCAGCACGCTGGCTGGAAGGTGCGAATTTGGGCCGCAGAAGACCCGACCGAGACCGTTTCAGCCATCGCCGCAGCCCTGTGGTATCCGTACCGCGTGTTTCCCGCAGATCGCGTCCGGACGTGGAGCGCTGTCGGGCTCGAGCGTTTCCTCACTGAGGCTGGCGAGGCGCCCGGCGTAAGGATCGCCAATGGGAAGTTGCTTTGGCGCGGCGAACAGCCTTCGTCGACGCGAGACATCCCCATGGTTCGCGACATTCCGGTCTCCGCCCTGCCGGTCGGCTACGCGGGAGGATGCGATGCAGAGCTTCCCGTTATTGAGATGCCAAAGTATCTGGCGCATCTCGCATCTCGCGTCGTGCAGGACGGCGGCACCATCGAGCGCCGCCACCTTACATCGTTGCATGAGGCCTGCGACAGCAGCCGCGTCGTCGTCAACGCATCCGGCCTGGGCGCTCGGGCGCTATCGGCGGACGAAACTGTTGCACCAATTCGGGGACAGGTCGTGCGCGTGCGGAATCCCGGACTCACGCGGTTTGTCGTCGACATCGACGCACCATCCGGCGCGACCTATGTAATTCCGCGCTCGGATGATTGCGTGCTGGGCGGCACTGCAGATGAGGGCGCGTGGGACCGTGAGCCAGACATGGTCACCGCAGCGCGCATCATCGAGCGGTGTGAGATACTTGAGCCGGCGCTGCGTCCCGTGCAAGTGCTCGAGCACAAGGTTGGACTACGCCCAGGACGTCCTTCCGTACGTCTCGAGCCTGAGTGCGTCGGGCGATCAATTGTCATCCACAACTATGGTCACGGCGGCGCGGGCGTGACCGTGGCGTGGGGATGCGCGGCAGACGTAGTGCGCCTCGCTACGCAACTCGACTAGCAGGTTGCGGAAAAACTAATTGACCGCAGATCGACGCAGATGAAACGCAGATGAAACAACACAGACGCGAGAATCGAAACGGTACGCTGCCGATTGACGCACTCTACTCGCGGAAGTAGACGTCAGGAGCTTTTCAATCTCCGTTCATCTGCGTGAAATCTGCGGCGAAAACGCCCTTTTTCTGTACCCTGCCAGGGAGGCGGGCGGATACGGTTCAAACTGCGCGGATGCACTGCGAGAGGCTGAGGAGGCAAGTACAATCGCGCACTTCCCTGTTCCCCGTTCCCTGTTCCCCGTTCCCTATTCCCTGTTCCTATTTGCGTCCCGGGCTCGCGGCTCTGCGCGCTTCGAGAATGGTGTAGTTTCTGTCGATCGTCTTTACGTAACCGATCGTCTCGCGGTACCTCCAGCGCTCCACTCGAGGCGCGACCGTTTCGATGCTGTTCCAATCAGCGTGATCGAGCTTCGCCTCCATCGCCGTCCGCCGCGCACGGCCGATGGTCCCCTCACCTGCGTTATAGCCACCATACATGAAATTCCAGCGCTGCGCCTCGGGAACATCCTTCTTCCAGAGTTGCCAGAGGTAGCGATTGTGCATGATCCCGGCGGCAATGTTGGACTCCGGATCATTTATCACTCCCATCTCCGGTCGGCGTGAGGAGATGGCGTGATAGGTCGAGGGCATGAGTTGCATGATGCCCCGCGCGCCAACCCGGCTTTTCGCATTTGGGTTGAGGTCGCTCTCGGCCATGCCCTGCGCCTTGAAACGCCGCCAGTCACCGCCAATCCCGAAATAGCGCTTGGTGTATTTCCGGAAGATCGGATCGTAGCGCTCAGTCGCGCGCTCGCGCAGGCGAGCGTCAGCGGCCGCCTGCAACGCGCGAATCGGCCGGCCGGTGTCGAGGCGTTGTGGAATGCGATCGATTTGCGCTTGTGCAGGAAGCGACGACGATATCGCGAAGAGCGACACGACCAGGCACCGGACCGCGCGGAACGCCGATTGCCGAGAGCTGGTCAATTCAGCGCTCCAGCGACAATGATCGCGATCGCAATAAAGAGTGCCGCGATGAAGATGGCGACGGCAACATTGCCGTGCTTCAGCTCCTGGGGGAAATCCACTTCCGGCGTGAGTCGGTCAAACACGCGATAGCTGACCCACATCAACACGACCCCCAACACCGCGTAAATGGCGTTCAGCGCGATGACGGCGAGTTGCACGGTTACCTCCGGTACGTGAAAAATCCCGCTGCGCGAGCCGCAGCAGTCTCACCCTACGTGTGAAG
>JBKJKH010000451.1:0-9589 GCA_046597595.1 Gemmatimonadaceae bacterium | reverse complement strand
CTTCACACTCCTCCTCGCGCTCGCGATCGCACACTCTCCACCACGGTCGCGAGATGCCCTCGTCGCGCTCTTTCAGGCGACGGGAAACGCAATGTTGGTGCTGGTGCGCTGGGTCGTGCTGCTCGCGCCGGTTGGCGTGTTCGCCTTGGTATTGCCTCTCGTGGCGCGCGCCGGGGCCGGCATGGCTGGCGCCTTCGGCTTCTACATCGCGACGTATTCGATCGCCTCAGTGGTCGTGCTACTCCTGCTGTACCCCGTCGTCGCGCTCGCGGGAAAGATTCCCATTCGTGCATTCGCGCGCGCTGCGCTGCCCGCGCAAGTCATCGCGTTCACGTCCAGTTCCTCGATTGCTTCGCTTCCGGCTCTCGTCGAATCAGCGGACATGCTGGCACTGCCGGCGCGCGTTCGCGGGTTTGTGCTGCCCGTGGCCGTGTCCACGTTCAAGCTTGGTTCACCGGTCTCGTGGACGGTTGGCGCGCTATTCATTGCCTGGTTCTACGGTGTGACGCTGCCGCTCGCGGCCCTCGCAACGATCGCTTTTGCGGCCGTCTTTCTTTCCTTCGCTGCACCGGGTGTGCCGAATGGGGCGTTCCTGCTGCTCACGCCCCTGTTCGTGGCCATCGGCCTCCCACCGGAAGGAGTGGGCATCCTCATCGCACTCGACACCATCCCCGATCGCTTTGCCACGGCCCTGAACGTCACGGGTGACCTTGCGGCGGCCGCGATTGTGGCAAGAGGAGAATCACCGTGAGCGCAGCGCGGCTGTCGCGGCGGAGCGACAGCCACTCTCCTGTGCACGCTCGTACATTCTCCAGACCATCTCCGGGAGTTCACACGTGGCAAAGAAAGGCGTACCGGTTACCGCAACGACGAACATCACGCGCAAGGAACTGATCGCGCTCCTGAATGAGGACCTCGCGCGTGAATATCAGGCGATCATCGCCTACGTCGTGTATTCACAGGTGCTGAAAGGCGCGGCGTACATGAGCATCGCGAAGGAGCTGGAGATTCACGCTGCGGAGGAACTCCAGCATGCGATCATCATCGCGAAGCAGATCGACTACCTCGGGGGCACGCCGGCCGTGGTGCCGAAGTCGGTGCGGATGTCGGATGATCCGAAGAAGCTGCTCCGCTTCGACCTCGACAACGAGACCGAGACGATCAAGCAGTACCGCACCCGCCTCCGCCAATGCGAGGCACTTGGCGAGTTCGCGATGTCGGAGCACATCCGCGAAATCATCAAGAGCGAGCAGGACCACCAGATCGAGCTCGCCACCGCCCTCGGTGAGGATGTGCCGGACATGACGGGCTGACCATGCAGGGCGCTACTCGTACCGCAGCGCCTGCATGGGATCGATCTTCGAGGCGCGCATGGCAGGCAGGTATGCCGCACCCAGCGCCACGGCGCTCAACAACAGTGCCGACAGCACCATCACCAGCGGATCGTACCCCTGGAGCTCGAAGAGCAGTGATCGCGCACCACGCCCAAATGCGATCGCGCCCAGAATGCCCAGCGTGCCGCCGATAAGCGTCATGTATCCGACTTGCCGGAGGACCATCCTTCGTACCTGTCCAGCATCCGCGCCAAGCGCCATGCGCACGCCGATTTCGCGGGTACGCTGTGCGACTGAATAGGCGAGGACACCGTACAGTCCGATCGACGCGAGGAGGGTCGCGACGAGCGCAAACGACGCCGACAGAATGCTGATCATGCGATCGAGGAAGATGTTCTCGCGGACCTGATCCTCCATGGTCTTGAGATCCTCGACCGGGAGATCGCCATCGAGTCGCGCGATGAGTGGCGTGACCGACCGGACGAGCTGGATGGGATCCCCCGCGGTACGCGTCAGGAAGCTGAGCCCTCCCACGCTTCCTCGCTGGCGATACGGCGTGAAGAATTGGGGCGGCATTGAATCCTTCACTTCGCTGTATTTCGTGTTCTGGACAACCCCGATGATCTCGATGTTCAGCGTGTCAGTGCGACCGGTCGCCATGCGTTTCCCCACAGCATCGCGGCCGAGGCCGAACTTCTTCGCGAACGCCTCGTTGATGATCGCGACCCGTGGCGCGCCCAGCACATCGGCCTGCGTGAATTCGCGGCCCGACAACAGTTTGACGCGAAGCGTCTTGAAGTAGTCTGTGCCGATGAGGTTGAAGCTTGCGTTCGCATCCGTGTCGGAGTTCTGCTTGAACCCTTCGACGGACACGTTGTTGTTCCAGTTGTTTCCGGCAAGCGGCGGCACCGACGCCTGCGACACGTCCCGAACCCCGGGCATCGCGCGCAACTCCTGTTCGACGCGGTCGTACAACGCCTTGCTCCGGGTCGAATCGTAGCCATTGCGAACCGGAACAATGCGGAACGTCACTACGTTCGTGATGTTCAATCCGAGATCGACGCGCGAGACGTTGCGGAGGCTCTTGATGAACAGGCCGGCACAAGCCAGCAACGCCATCGAGAGCGCAATCTGGGCAGTGACGAGCGAGGTCCTGAATCGCGCCGCACCGCGACTCTGCGAAAGCTTCCCGGAACTGTTGCGGAGGTCCGTGACGAGATCAGCGCGCGTGCTGTGGAGTGCCGGATACAATCCGAACAGGACTCCGGTGACCACGGCCAGCGCGAATGCAAACGCAACAGCCGGCCAGCGAAGGGCGAAGTGCATCGCCTCCGTCGCTTCCGGCGGCAACAGCGCGGTGATAAAGCCCAGTGTCCACTGCGCAAAGAGCAAGCTGACTGCGCCACCAAGTACCGCCAGCACCACGGACTCCGTCAGCAGCTGCGCCAGCACCTGCCGACGCGAGGCGCCCAGTGAGAGTCGGACGGCCATCTCCATCGAGCGTCCGGCCGCGCGCGCAAGCAGGAGGTTGGCGACGTTGGCGCAGGCGATCAGCAGGACGATCCCCGTAAGCGTGAAGAGGAGGATCAGTGGCGTGGACGCTTCACGATGCATCGAGCTCTGCCCGCGCGCGCCCTCCGAGATACCAATCTGTTTCTGCCGGAATCGCGCCATCGTCGTGGCGCTCATGTCCTTTTGAAGCGGCGCTTCGACGTCGTTCAGGATCTGCCGGTACACGGGATTGATTGCGGAGCCAGCTTGCTCGATCGAGATGCCCGGCTTGAGGCGCGCAAACGCATAGAGCCAGTAGTTGTCACGCTGCGCCAGGTCACCAGCGCTCCCGCGACTCATGACGCCACGCATGGAGATGGGCACGTACACGGCGGGGCGAATCCCGATGGTCGTTCCCTCGAAGTCCTTCGGTGCGATGCCAACCACCGTCATCTGCTGGCCGTTGATGACAATGGCTTCGCCGATCAGCGCTCGATTCGAGCCCAGCTGGTTTTCCCAGAAGGTGTGGCTGAGTACCGCCACGAAGTGCGCCCCGATTGTCTTGTCGTCTTCCGGAGTCAGAAGCCGGCCCATCGCCGGCCGAATGCCCAGCGTCGGGAAGTAGCCGCCCGACACCAGCATTCCGCTCGCATTCACGGTCTGCTTCCGGTAGCCGACGTTGGCCCCGAACTCCACGTGCCCGGCGAGCCCGCTGAACGGTGCCGGCGATCGCTCCAGGTCGCGAAACATGGCGTAGCTGAACACGTCCTCGCAGCTCCCCGCCTGTCCACAGGACGTGGAGCCGGGCTTCGGCCCCGGTGCGCTCAGGTTGACCAGGCCGCCCGGATCGTTCACGGGGAGCGGGCGTCGCAGCATCTGGTCGAACAGCGAGTAGATCGCCGTGTTGGTGCCGATGCCGAGCGCGAGGGAGAGCACGGCGACGGCACTGACGAACGGCGTCCTGACGAGCGTCCGGAACGCGAGTTTCAGGTTGGACATGTGCAGGCGGACAGGGTCATGTGAGAGGCTTCACTGACCCTTGGACAACGCGAAACGCCATTTGGTAGTTTCGCCCGCCTGACTTTCTAGGCCGGCGCCACGATCCTGGCCTCGCGCACCCCGCCGGGAGGCAGCTCGCCTTCCCAACGGGCCATAACGACCGTTGCAAGGCAGTTGCCCAGCAGGTTGATCGACGTGCGGGCCATGTCCATCAGCGCATCCACACCCAGGATTACCGCGACCGCCTCGAGCGGAAGGCCGAACATGGCCAGCGCCCCGGAGAGGATCACCAGCGACGCGCGCGGCACCGCCGCCACTCCCTTCGAGGTAAGCATCAGCGTCGCCATCATCAGGAGCTGCTGGGAAAGGGGCATGTCGATCCCCGCCGCCTGCGCAGCGAACACCGATGCGATCGCGAGATACAACGTGCTGCCGTCGAGATTGAACGAATACCCGGTGGGCAGTACGAACGCGATGATGCGGCGCGGGATACCGAGCTCCTCCAGGCGCTCCATCGCGAGCGGGAGCGCCGACTCCGACGAGGCGGTCGCGAACGCCAGCAGGAAGGGCTCCTTCACCTTCTGGATGAAGCGCTTGATCGGGACGCGCGCGAACAGCGCGATCGGCAGAAGAACGAACAGCACGAACACGAGCAGGGCGACATACAGAGTCGCCACGAGCTTGGCGAGGCTGAACAACACTCCGAAACCGCTGCGGCCCACGGTTACCGCCATCGCGGCGCCGATGCCGACGGGCGCGAACGCCATCACGATTCCGACAAACTTGAACATCACCTCGGACAGGCTGTCGCAGAAGCCGAGCATGAACTCCTTCTGCTTCGCCTTCGAACGCGCCAATGCCACCCCGAAGATGATGGCGAAAAAGACGATCTGGAGCACCTCGTTCTTGGCCGCCGCCTCGAAGAAGCTCTGCGGCACCGTGTGCTCGAGAATCCCGCCGAAGGTGATCTCGGTCTTGGCGAACTCCTTTGCCTGCTCGGCGCCGCTCGTCGGCAGCACCACGCCCACGCCGGGCTTGGCGATATTGACGGCCAGGAGCCCGATCGCAAGCGCAATCGTGGTGACGACCTCGAAGTAGAGAATCGAGCGGAAGGCCAGCCGGCCGACGCGCTTCATGTCGTCGCCGTGACCCGCGATGCCCACCACGAGTGTTCCAAAGAGCAGCGGCACGATCAACGACTTGATCATCCGCAGGAACACGTTGCTGAGCGATCGCAGGAAATCGTAGAATCCCGGATGATTCGCCGCCGGGAACAGCGTTCCGATGGCGATACCAATGAGCATCGAAAGGACGATCAGGTGCGTCATCGTCAGGCCAAACCGCTTGCGCGGCGTGCCCGACGTGCTCCCCGTCTGCGTCATTACCAGTGGTTCCGTCATGGTGTCCCGCGGGCCTGTCTGAGAGTCGAGTGCTTGTAGCCATACACGAAGTACAACGCGAGACCGATGGCGAGCCAGATGCCGAACCGCTCCCACGCATGCACCGGCAAACCGAACATCACGAACACGCACGCGCCGGCGCCAAGCAGTGTGACGCCCCAGACGAAGGGCACCCGGAACGGACGCGGGCGGTCCGGCTCCTTGATGCGCAGGACCAGGACGCCGATGCAGACAAGTGCGAACGCGAAGAGTGTTCCGATGTTCGTCAGGTCGTACGTCTCGTCATCGTCGAGCACGAGTGCGCCCAGGGCCACGATCACTCCCGTGAGGATCGTCGTGATGTGCGGCGTGCGGTACTTCGGATGAATCTTCGCGGCCCATGACGGCAGCAGTCCATCGCGCGCCATCGCCATGAGGATGCGCGGCTGGCCGTACTGAAAGACCAGCAGGACCGCCGTCATCGAGACGACGGCACCGAGCGAGATGATCCAGCTGAATGATTGCAGCCCCGCCACGTCGAACGCGCGCGCCAGTGGATCCGCGCCCTTGAGCTGTTGATAGGGCACCAGTCCCGTGGCGACCGCGCCCACGATCACGTAAATGAGCGTACAGATGGCGAGGCCATACAGGATCCCGCGTGGCATGTCCCGCTGCGGATTCTTCGTTTCTTCCGCCGCAGTCGAGATGGCGTCGAAACCGATGTACGCGAAGAACACAATCGCGGCCCCTTGATGAATGCCCCGGAATCCATTGGGCGCAAACGGCTTGTAGTTCGCCGTATCGATGTGCATCCCGCCAACAACCACGAAGATCGCGAGCACGAGCAGCTTGATCCCCACCATGATCGCATTGGCGCGCGCGGATTCCTTCACGCCGATCACCAGCAGCCACGTGACGGCCATGACGATTGCGAAGGCCGGAAGGTTGATCAGGATCGGCACGCCCCCAACCTGCGGCGCGGTGGTGAGCAGCGAGAGCACGGCCGGATCGGAACTCTTGATCACGTCGCGATACCCGTGCACGAGCCAGCCGGGGAGATCGGCACCGAACGCCGAGAGCAGGGAGTTGAAATACCCTCCCCACGCGATGGCCACCGCAATGTTACCGACCGCGTATTCGAGGATCAGGTCCCACCCGATGATCCATGCGACGATCTCGCCGAGCGTCGCATACGAGTACGCGTAGGCACTGCCGGCCTGCGGGATCATCGCGGCCAGCTCGGCGTAACAGAGCGCTGCGAGCGAACACACCGCGCCGAGGAGGACGAATGAGAGGATGAGGCCGGGGCCCGCGCCGTAGCGGACAATTTCGCCGGAAGGCAGGATCTCGCCCGCCGCCGCCGTGCCGATGGAGGAGAAGATGCCGGCGCCGATGACGGCGCCGATGGACAGCAGCACGAGGTCGGTCACGCCAAGCTCGCGCTTGAGCGCTCCCGGAGAGTCGCCCGAAAGAAGGGCGGCAATTGGCTTGCGGGCCAGGAGAGACGAAACCATACCGCCGGGTGAAAATGAAGAGCGCCCCGCGACCGTAAGGCCGCGGGGCGCCCGGACCTAGATGAAGAGCGGGGCGAGAACGAGGGTGATCGTCGACAGCAGCTTGACCAGCACATGGAGCGACGGGCCGGCAGTATCCTTGAACGGGTCGCCGACTGTGTCGCCTACCACGGCCGCCTTGTGCGCATCGGATTTCTTTCCACCGTACGCACCCGTCTCGATGTACTTCTTTGCATTGTCCCAGGCGCCGCCACCGTTGTTCAGGAAGCCCGCCATGAGGATGCCCACGATCGTCCCAACCATCAGCAACCCTGCGACCGCCTCGGCGCCAAGGTACTCCCCTTCTCCACCAAAGCGCTTGAAGGTGAGGCCGACGACGATCGGGAACAGCACCACCAGCGCGCCCGGAAGCACCATCGCCTTGAGCGCACCCACCGTCACGATGTCCACGCACCGGCCGTAGTCGGGCAACTCCGTGCCCAGCATGATGCCCGGTCGCTCCTTGAACTGCCGGCGGACTTCGGTGATGACCGATGACGCCGCCTTCCGCACCGCCGAAATCGCGAGCGAGGAGAACCAGAACACCAGCATGCCGCCAAGCAGCGCGCCAACGAACACTGCCGGCTTGCTCAGGTCAACGCCGATACGAACCTTCGTGTAGTTATACACCTCGTCGAGGTACGCCGAGAAAAGCAGGAATGCCGCGAGCGCCGCCGATCCGATGGCATAGCCCTTCGTCAGCGCCTTCGTCGTATTCCCCACCGAGTCAAGGCGGTCAGTCTTGTCGCGCACCGACTGCGGCTGCTTCGACATCTCGACGATGCCGCCGGCGTTGTCGGTGATCGGCCCGAACACATCCATGGCGAGAATGTATCCCGCCGAGCCAAGCATGCCCATCGTTGCGACCGCCGTGCCAAACAATCCGCCCGTCGCCACGCCCGCTTCGTTGACCAAACCGCTGTTGTTGCCGAGCCAGTAGCTCGAGATGATGGCAATGGAGATGGTGATGACGGGCATCACCGTCGACTCCATCCCTACCGCAATTCCCGCGATGATGTTCGTTGCGGGACCCGTCTGGCTCGCCTCGGCGATGGACAGGACGGGGCGGTAGCGATACTCGGTGTAATACTGCGTGATGAAGACGAACGCCACCGACGTGATGATGCCGACGATGCCACAGAGCAGGAAATGCCACCACGCGTCCGGTGCACTGGCGGGATTCAGCAGCCAGCGCGTGGCGAACACCATGCCCACGAGCACGAGCGCCGTCGTGACGTAGAAGCCGCGATTCAGCGCCTGCATCGGGTCCGCCTCCTCCGTCGTCTTCACCACCATCACGCCGACGATGGAAGCGATGAGGCCGAGTGCGCCGATGACGAGCGGGAAAAGAATTCCGGAAATGCCAAACGTGGAGAAGAGGAGCACGCCGAGAATCATCGCGCCGATGTTCTCTGCGGCGGTGCTCTCGAACAGGTCAGCGCCACGGCCGGCGCAATCGCCGACGTTGTCGCCCACGAGATCCGCAATCACGGCCGGGTTCCGGGGATCGTCTTCGGGAATTCCCGCTTCGACCTTGCCGACGAGATCCGCGCCCACATCCGCCGCCTTCGTGTAGATCCCGCCGCCGAGCTGCGCGAACAGCGCGACGAACGAGGCCCCGAAACCGTAGCCGACAATGAGGAATGGGATCTTCGTCGCCCACTCATCGCTGGACATGCCGCCCGGCGTGAGCATGCCCAGGATGGCAAACAGGCCACCGACGCCGAGCAGGGACATCGCGACAGTGAAGAGGCCGGACACCGCCCCGCCGCGGAGAGCGACCTGAAGCGCCTCGTTCATGGAATTCGTTGCCGCAGCGGCGACACGAATATTCGCGCGGATCGACGTCCACATGCCCATGTAGCCAGCGATGCCTGAGCTGATCGCGCCGAGCAGGAACGAGATCGTGACGTAGAGCGCGAAGGTCTTCGCGTCACTCACGGGATCGTGCTCAGTGCTGGCGCGAAAGAACCCGTACCCGACCCCGAGCAGCCCCGCGACGATGATGGCCATGATCCCGATCGTCTTGTACTGGCGCGCGAGATACGCTTCCGCACCTTCCTGAATCGCATTGGAAATAGCCTGCATTGCGGGCGTCCCGCGACCCCGCGCGAGCACCCAGCGCGCGAGCCAGACAGCAAAGAGCAGCGACATGCCGCTTACGCCAATGATGAGCCACAACAACGTGGACTGCATGTTCGTCATGTGTTCCGAATCGGAGAAAGTATGAACTGCGAACTGCGAACTGCGACGTGCTTACGCGGATGCGGGCCGCTCCGCAGCGCGCCACAGGAAGTACACGGGAATGCCCAGCAGCACGAGCGCCAGCCCGAGGAGGGCGTCCTGGCGTGACGCCGGGGCCAGCAGGATCAGGAGCATCACCACCGTCGTCAGCGCGATGTAGAGCGCCGGGAGGACCGGATACCCTATCGCGCGGTACGGCCGTTCCGCATCCGGGCGTTTGGCCCTGAGCATGAACAGACCCACCGTCGTCAACGCGTAGAACACGAGGGCCGCGAAAATCACGTAGTTGAGCAACTGGTTATACGTGCCGGTCAGGCAGAGTACGGACGTCCACACCGACTGCGCCACCAGCGCAAACGCCGGGACATGGTTCTTGTTGAGCGTACCTGCCCTCGCGAAGAACAGCCTGTCGCGCGCCATCGCCCAGTACACCCGCGCGCCGGCGAGGATGAGGCCATTGTTGCAGCCGAAGGTCGAGATGAGGATCAAGCCCGCCATCGCGAGCGCCGCACCTGGGCCGAAGATCACCTCTGCCGCTGCGGTACCGACGCGGTCCTGCGTCGCGAAGCGAATGCCGCGCTCGAGAACC
>JBKJKH010000414.1:0-3638 GCA_046597595.1 Gemmatimonadaceae bacterium | reverse complement strand
GTGGACGTCCAGCGCAGCCGTGGCCGATCGAGGTTCACGGTGTTCAGCAACACCTCGAATCCCTTGTTCGACATCTTGCCGATGGGGAAGAACTGGCGGGAGAAGCCGGTGCTCGTTGGAAGCGGGCGATAGAACAGGAGGTCGGAGACAAGGCGGTTGTAATACGTCGCCTCCACGCCGATGCGCCCGTCGAAGCCGCCGATGTCGGTGCCCAGCTCCCATTCACGGGCCCGCTCATTGCGCAGGCTCGGGTTGCCAAAGGTGATGTCGTTGACGAAGCCCGGCCGGCCGGAGAACGGAAGCTGGCTGTACGTGATGTACTGCGAATAGGCGTTCGCGATGCCGGGCTGGCTGCCCGCCCAGCCCAGCGCGCTGCGCAGCCGCACGCTGTTCAGCATGCCGTTCCTGTTCTCGAGCGCCACATATGATGCGGAGAACTTCGGGAATGCCTGCCAGCGCTCGGATGGCGCGAAGGTCGACGATGCGTCGTAGCGCAGTGCTGCCGTGACGAAGAGCTTGTCGTTGAACGCGACTTCCTGCTGGCCATAGAAGCCAAGGGTACGGAGCTGTACGTCGGTCTGGAGCGCCGAGAAGTTCGAACCGGCGCTCACCAGATCGCCGACTGGAGCGAGCCCGTTGGCGGTCGCGCTGGTCGTGCGCGCGCGCTGGTCGGTGTAGTTGAACCCGCCGAGGGTGCGCAGCTCAAACTTGCCCAGGGGGTTCCAGGTGTAGTTGGCGATACCGTCCTGGTTCACGACACGCGTGGCCTGAAACACTGACTGTGCTCGCCCTGTCGCGAGAGGCGCTGATCCCAGGACCGCACCGCGTGGGACGAACTGGCGCTGCTCGAAGCCCTGGTTGTCGATGCCAATCGTGTAGTCGAGCACCAGCGACGTGAGCGGCGTGAACGTCACCTTGGAAGAACCGATAAACCGGTCGATCGTCTGCGGGTTGCGGATGCGATCGATCGCGAGGAGTGGATTCGTGCCGAGCGTTGGGGGCAGGGGATAGATGCCGTTCACCGGGCGGAAATTCACGCTCGTCGGTGCGAAGAACAGCGAGCCCATGATGCCGTAGTCGTTCTGCTCGCCGAACGCCTGGAGCTGGTTGTTCGTCGTGATGTAGTTCGCCGTGATGTTGCCGAGCAGCTTCGACGTGAGCTGTTGCTGGAGATTGACGCGGGCGCCTGCGCGCCTGGAGGACGTCGACTTGAGGATGCCGTCTTCATTCAGGAAATTGCCGCTGATGTAGTAGCGGGTCGCGTCGTTGCCGCCTTCGATCGTGAGATTGTTCTCGGTGCCCGTCGCGCGCGTGAAGATGTCGTCCTGGTAATTGAATCGCTGGACGGGCAACCCGTTCTCGTTGAACGGATACAGGTTGAAGGGCTGCTGTTCGCGAAGCTCGTTCGAGGAAGCACGCGTCAGCAATGTGAACCGGGGGCGTCCGATGCTGCCGCGCTTGGTGAAGATCTGGACGACGCCGTTGTTCGCGCGCGAGCCGTACAGCGCGGCCGCTGCGGCGCCGCGAATGATCTCGATTCGCTCGATGTCGCTCGGATTGATGTCCGCGAGGCGGTTCTGCGGATTGGACCGACCACCCAGATCAGCGAGCTGCGCCGACCCGTTGTCGACGATGACGCCGTCGATGATGTAGAGCGGATCCGAGCCGGAGATGAATGAATTCGTGCCGCGCAGCCGCACGGAGATGCCGCCGCCGCCCGGTCCACCGGAGTTCTGGGTGATCTGTGCGCCGGCGATCTTGCCCTGCATCGCCTGGTCTATCGTGACGGCTTCGGCCCGGCTGATGAGCGTCGAGTCGACGCCTGCCACGCTCGTGCCAAGCTTGCGCTTCTCGGTTGGCGCGCCAGACCCGGTGACGACGACCTCGTTCAGGCTGACGGCACTGACACTGAGCGGAATGTCGCCGGTCTCGATTTCGCCATCGCGCACTATCATCGCGCGAGTGACGGGCTGGTAGCCGATGCGCCGCACGGAGAGGACCCGGGCACCGGGCGGAACGCTCACAAGGAGGAATGTGCCTGCGGCGCCGGTGACCGCACCAATGCGCGTTCCATTGAGGGAGACCTGGGCATCGGCGACCGGCCGGCCGGTCGACGCGTCGGTGACGCGTCCGCGGATAGTGCCGGAAGAGGCCTGGGCATGAAGGGGCGCGGAAAGCGCCGTGAGTGAGAGCGCGGCAACAGTGGCGGCGCGACGAACGAGGCGTGATATCATGACGGCGATCTCCGAACAGCGGGACATTTGTGCCGCTAGGATAGTACCGGAGATACGCCCTAGCCAGCTTTTTCCGCGATCAGGATTATGGCAGCAGGGCGTTGCGTTTGGGGGTGCAGCGGTTCCCGTATCGAAAGGCTCGAAAACCCGCTGCTCGTGAGGAGGGCCGTCCAGGTCTCCAACGTCCGGAAGTACCAGGGCGCAGGGTCGGAAAACGCGTCGCTGAACCCCGTCCAGGAGCCCGGCCGCCAGCCGTCGACGTACGGCTCCTCGCCGTTGGCGAATGCGGGATGCAGCGTCTGGACAATGAACGCGCCCGCTGGCGCGAGCATGGCCGGAATGGCGCGGACGAGCGCGTCAACCGATTCCTTCCCGATGAGGGCAAAGTTGGCGACCGCCACGTCGACCGTCTCCTTGATCTCCCCTGCGGACAGCTGCTCGTACGAGGCAACGCGGAAGTCGCCCCCTCCGGCGCTCTGCGCACGTTCGATAAGCTCCGGGACGACATCTACACCCGTGCACCGCACTCCATGCTCCGCCAACGCACGGACGAGCCACCCCTCGCCGCACCCGATGTCCAGCACCGTCGCGGGGCGGCGGCCAAGGACGGCCTCGACGATGGCGCCATTCGTGACGAGCGCCCGGCTCTGGATCTGGCTCTCACGCACCGCCGTGGTCCACGGGGCCGCATTCCTGAGCCAGGAATCGACAACCTTGGCGTCGCTGAGCGGATCGATGGTCACCGTGGCCGTGAAGTCAGCGGCAGTCAGCCCTCCCTGAGCCCCTCATCCGGAGGTGCGAGCGCGTCGGCGCCTGCCGTTTCGTCCCTTGCGCGCTCGAGGCGCTCTTCCCGCTTCGCGTCCTTCTTTTCCTTTCGGGCGATTTCCTTTCGGCGCTTCTCGAAATCGTAGTTCGGTCGCTTGGCCATCCTTGAACGTAACGGCTCGGGAGCTCAAACGGTGGCTATTGTGGCCGGAGCGCGACTCCCGGGTCTACCCGCGTCGCACGCTGCGCTGGGAGCCAGCACGCGAAGAGTGCAACGCCCATGAGCACGAGCGGGACACCAATGAATGCTCCAAGATCGAGTGGACGCCCCGGGATGATGTGGCGGTCGACGAGGAGGACCAGGAGCCAGCCGGTGGCCGCACCATAGGCGATCACGCGGAACGTCTCACCAATGATCTGGGTCACGACCCGTCGGCTTGTTCCGCCAAGTGCGAGGCGCAGGCCGATTTCCGCGGTGCGATTGGCGACGGCGTACGCCACCACCGCATAAATGCCAATCGCCGCCATCACCAGCAGCAGCGGCCCGAGCACGACGAACATCCGCGCCGGGATCCGGCGGAGAAAGAGATTCTTCTCCACATGTTCGTGCATCGTGCGAATGTCATAGATCGGCAGGGC
>JBKJKH010000399.1:0-5232 GCA_046597595.1 Gemmatimonadaceae bacterium | reverse complement strand
CGGTGCAGGCGCACGAACTGAGGGGTGCGTTTACGCGCGTGACGGTGCGTGGCTTTCTCGACACCGCCTTTCTGGGAGGTGCGCGTGACTCGTTTGCGAACAGCATCCGTGCATCGAACGGTACCGTGCGCCTGCGCGCCGCCGGGTCCAAATCGGCGCAAGTGGTCGCGGAACTCTACGCGGGTATGGGGCTGAGTCGCGTCACTCGCAGCGGAGCATGGGCGCAAGTTGAGCGCGGTGGCTGGTTGCGCACGGCCTCACTCTCGCCGGGGAGCGGTGCGGGATCAGCGATCGCGCAGCTACCGCGAGGTGGCGCGCGAGTGGCGCCGGCTCCCCCCGCGCGCGTCGCCCCGGCGCCGTTACCGGCGACCGTGCGGCCCCAGACCCAACCGCAGGCGGAACGAGCGATCTCGGGAAGAGCGCCTCAGGACACCACCGTTCTCGCAGGATCGATACTGACGCCATCCCGCAATACCGAGCTCCGCAGTGCACCAGAAGGCAAGGGATTCGCAACCGCGCGTCCGGGCGCGATCATCACGCCGCTTGCGCGCGATCGTGGGTGGGTGAGGGTCAAGATTGAAGGGTGGATGCAGGAGAAAGATCTCATCGATGCCGATTCTGCCGCTCGCCGGATGGTGTCCGCAGCCGACCTGCGCGCCGATCCCGAAGGCAATCGAGGACGAACCGTGAGCTGGGAGGTGGAGATTCTCCGGCTGCAGTTTGCAGATCCCTTGCGCCCCAGCATGGCACCAGACGAACCCTATCTCCTGGCGCGCGGGCCGGGGACTGAAGCCGCAGTGCTGTATCTCGCCGTCCCCCCATCGCTGCTCGCGACCGCGAAGTCGCTGCCGCCGTTGACCCGCGTCAGCATCACGGCGAGAGTACGAAGCGGCCGCAGCGAGCCGGTCGGTGTGCCGATTCTGGATCTCATGCGAATCGTGCGGCTCTGACACGGGTACCAATTCCTGCCGTTAGCTTACCGGAACGCATGACTGACATACCGAACGCAGGCGGCGAATCACGCCGAAAAGAAACCCGGCCCGATGCATCCGATCGACGCCGCGCGAGTTGGGGAGAGTTCCGGCATGCCTATCCGGGCATTCTCTGGACGATGTCCATCGCGCTGATGGTAATCGTGGCCCTGGATATCTGGCTCGTCGCGAAGCGCAATCGCTACGTCACCGAAACTGCCCGGCTGCGGTTGGGCATGACTGAAACGGAGCGCAAGCGCACTGACCTCACGATCGAATCCGAAGAGAAGCGACTCACGGTGATGTTCGAGTTGATGCGCAGGCAGGCGCAGACCGAGAAAGACCTGCATCTCTCCATCTCGGTGGACTCCGGCACGATGTATCTCGGACAGGAAGGGGCGAGCCTGCGCACGATGTCCGTCGAAGTTGGGCCGGAGCGCCGGGTCGGCACTCCTCCGGACACGGTGCAGATGGTGGCGCCTCGCGGCATGCGGACCGTGGCGCGCGTGATTGGTCCTGGCGACACCTGGGAAATCCCTGCGTGGGTGTACGCAGACCGCTCACTTGCCGCACCCGCCGATCGAAGCCTCAAGGGCGCGCTGGGCCCGGGCGCCATCGTGCTTGATGGAGGCGTGGTGCTCTATGCAATGCCGAGCGTGGGCCCATTGAATGATTCCACTTACATCCTGCCGGGAAGTGTTCGCGTGAAGGCGTCTGATCTTCAGGCAATCGCGCCGAACATCCGTCCGGGCCTGAAGGTGTATTTCTACTGATGCGCACTCCGAATTTCTTTGCCCGCGGTGGCATTCTCGCCTGGGGCCTGATCGGCGCGGTGGTGCTGGTCTTTGCCGCAAGCGCGGTACTGCTCGGATCGACGATGGACATCCGGTTCCGGCGTGATGTCTCCCGCATGGTGTTCAACCACAACATGGACCTGCTGGAGGAAGTGCGGCGCGAGGTCGGAGAGAAGCAGGACACGTTGTCGCGCGCCCTGCAGGCGGCTCCTGAGACGCCGGCGCCGAACCAGGCATACATTGTTGTGAGTATTGCCGAGAACAGGCTGTGGTACCGGAAGGGTGACTCGACGTTGTTCGAGGCTGGCGTCGCGACGGGGAGCGGAAAGGAGATGTCGGCTGACGGGAGAAAATTCCGTTTCGATACTCCTCGGGGGCGTTTGGTGGTGCAGCGGAAGGATTCCGCTCCTGTCTGGGTGCCTCCCGACTGGCATTACATCGAGGCGGCGCGGAAGAAGGGGATGGGGGTCATCGAGCTGAACCGTGGCAAATCGGTACCGTCGTCAGACGGATCGGTGGTGACGGTCGTGGGGAACGACGTTGTGAAGCGGTTTCCAGATGGTCGGGTGGTCGCGCTGGAGTCTGGTGAGGGGAAGGAGATCGTCGTTGGCGGGAATGTGGTGATTCCTCCGTTCGGTACGAACCAGCGCAAGCAGGAAGGGGTGCTTGGGACACATCGTCTGTACCTCGGCGATGGCTACGGGCTGCATGGGACCAACAATCCGGCGTCAATTGGCCGTTCGGTCAGCCATGGCTGCGTCCGCCTGCGCAATGAAGATATCGGCGCCTTATTTCAGATGGTTTCGATAGGGACCCCGGTCTACATCTACTGACCGTACGGTCAGTCAAAAGGTAGACTTCGGTAACTTCGGCTGGCGTCGGGCGTCTTTACCGGACAGCTTTACCGTCGTTCACCCCCCTGCTTCGGCAGGGGCTCCTTGCTCAGGGCAAGCCGGTAGTCGCAAACCGGCACGCAAAGCCGTGAGACGGTCGCGAAGAACTACCGGGGTGGCAAACGCCTGCACCCCACCGTCTGTCAGGCTGCCAGGGAGGATTCCCGCATGCTTGGAACAGCCAGGCGCGCAGATGCTGTGCGCGCCTCTCGCTACGTGGCCCCATTCGTCGTGCTCGCATTCTGCGGCGACGTTGCGGCGCTTGGTGCACAATCCGTTGAGAGAACGTCCGAAAGAACGGCAGTCTGGACCACGGCGCCGCAGGCGCCGCTGGTCGCTGACTCTCTCTACGGCCGGAGCGGCAAGCTTCACGTCCGCATCATCAATAAGTCGCGCCCGATCGCCATCCCGGTCCTCGAACGCATGTTCGGAGAGGATATCCGGGGGAACCCGGGCATTTATGCCGTGCGGGACAGTGAAGAGCGTCGGCCCCTCTCGCTGATTTCCCTCCTGCCCTTCGCTATGAAGGAAGGCGGGAAAGTCGGCTCCTATCGGCTTGGATTCTGGCCCGCGGAGAAGCGCACGGCGCGCTCCGAGGCGTACGCGAATCCGGATGGCTTCATCACCGTCACGCCGGAAAACAGGGACATGAAGGTGTCGGAGCATTTTCACCTTCGCGATTTTGTTACGCACGACCAGCCGACCGTGTGGCCGAAGTACGTGGTGCTCCGGGAAGAATTGCTCGACAAACTCGAGTTGGTCATCGCCGAGCTCGAGCGTACCGGCCATCCCGTTCGTCATGTACGTGTCACCTCCGGCTTCCGCACTCCCGCGTACAATCTGCTGGGCGTCAAGAAGGGTGGCCGGGCGCGGGACAGTCGTCATCAATTCGGGGATGCTGCCGATATCATGATCGACAACAACGGTGATTCACGAATGGACGACCTGAACCGCGACGGGAAGTCGAACTCGAAGGATGTGCGCATCATTCTCGATGCCGTCGATCGCATCGAGCGCGCGTATCCGGAGCTCGTCGGCGGTGTAGGCATTTACCGGGCGACGCGGCAGCATGGTCCGTTCGCGCACATCGACGTGCGCGGACACCGGGTGCGGTGGAATCGCAGCTAGCGGGTTTCCCGAGGGGAAGGAGCACGATGCAGCCAACGCAGGATCGCAGGAGACCTACGCCGACCCGCCGAAAGTCCGCCACCTCGGGGGCGAGAACGGCAGTTGCAGCAGCGCTGGTCGTCGTGTCGGGGATTGCTGGCGCCACGCACGTGGTCGCCGGCAATGCGGCGGAGCTTGCAGCGCCGTTTGCCTCGCTGGTCCCCGCGCACTTCACCAGCCAGGTCCTCGCCACGTCGGCGGGTCCGTCGGCTGATGCGTTCGGTCGCTCTGGTGAAGTAAAGATCCGCTTCGCGCTGCCTGGTGCGCCGATGGAATTCCCCCTCGAAGTGAGCGGCGATCCCTCGTCATTGCGCTACGAGTGGGTGCGTGCGAGCGATGGAATTGCGGTCGACTCGATTCGCGCGATCGGAGGGTCTGATCTCACCGCACCATCGGAGCCGGGCTTCTATCATCTCGCCCTCATCGCGGGGAAAGACCGCCGGACGGTCGAGGAAATCACGGTCGCTGTTCTCGTGCCCTTCGAGGACAAGCAGGGAGTATGGCTCGCCGGCTATCGCATCGGGAATTACCGCGCGGAAGATGTGGGCCGCGGCGAGCCGCCGCCGCCAGGGTTCGTGAAGGTCTCCCTTGCCGATGCAAACCTGCCCATCACGAAGCATCTGCGTGTCGGAGATTTCCTGACGCACGATGATCAGAAGCAGTGGCCGCGATACGCGGCGCTCGACGCGCGCCTGCTCGACAAGATTGAACTCGTCATCGGCGAGCTCGGACGCTGGAAGGGGGGTGGGAGCCTCCGCCCGGTCATGTCAGTGGATGTGCACTCCGGCTTCCGCACTCCGTGGCATAACAGCAGCGTGCGCCGCGCTGCGCGCGACAGCCGTCATCAGTATGGCGATGCCGCCGACGTCGTCATCGATGCCGACGGGGATGGACGGTACACCGCACGCGATACGTATCTCGTCGAGGTTGCGGTCGATCAGGTCGAGATGCGCTATCCGGACCTGGCGGGGGGCACAGGGCTGTACCTCAGCCGCCGGTATCACACGCCCTACGTGCACATTGATGCGCGCGGGAAGAGAACGCGCTGGAAGTCGTAGAGCAGAGAGAGGGACGCCACCCTCGTGGGACAGACGTGAATGGCACACGGGGCGCCATGACGTGGTGACGAGGGGTAGTTGTCTTGTGAGTTCCGGATTATCTCTCGTCCATGAATGAGTTTCTCCGCGACCGCATCCTCCGCAAGCTCGACGGACTCTCCGACGAGCGGCTGTACCAGGTGCTCGACTTCGCTGAATTCCTCGAGTCCAAGTACGCGGAGCGCCAGGAGCCTGCGCCCAATCCGCTCTTCCGGTTTGCCGAAGCGGTCGAGGACAAGCTCCGCGCGGGGCGGGTATCGGCCAGCGCCATCTCGGACACGATGAATCTCATGAACAAGGCGGTCGGCGT
>JBKJKH010000274.1:0-4089 GCA_046597595.1 Gemmatimonadaceae bacterium | reverse complement strand
GTTCACATCGTCGCGGCTGTCACTGGCAACGCTACAGGGCTCGGACGTTTCACTGAAGTGCTCGACTACGTTCTCGCATATGACTTCGTGAATTTCGCCGGCGATGGAACCATGGTTGCCGCGGACGGCTCGAAGCTATTCCTGACGTTCACCGGGACTATTCCCGGGTTTCCTGCGCAGGTCTTTCCCCTCGCCTACTCCGCCAACTTTACAATCACCGGCGGCACGGGGCGTCTCGCGGGCAGTAGCGGAACTGGTACCATCGCCGGGACGGACTTCGGTGGAGGACGCTTCGAGTTCTCATTCAACGGGTCTCGAACGCCTCCGTGATAGCGCCATAGTTAGAAGTGGGCGTAGCGTTCCACCCACTGATACCGAATACGCCGTAACCCCAAACGGCGATCCGTTCATTCGTCGCCTCGGAACTCATTTCGGGCACCTGGTACCAGCCCTTTCATCCCATCAACGGGAGCCCACTTGTCCATCCGCACACATTCACTCCGAGTACGGAGGTCGCGAGCATGCATTCTCCTGTTGCTCTACCTCCCCGCCTGTACTTCCTGGCAGGTCGGTCGCCGACACCAGCGCAGTTCGTTGAACGAGAGAGACCCGAGCGAGCCCGGGTGACCCTGACCGACGGCTCGCAAATTGTCCTCGAGCATATCGTGCTTCGGGCAGATAAACTCATAGGCACTGTGCGCGGCCAGAACCAAAAACAGGACGTGCGCGTACCGCTGACCGACGTGCGACAGGTAGCGAATCGCCGATTCAGCGCAGGCCGGACAGTTGGACTTGTCGTGGGCGTGGCTGCCGGCCGGAACCTGTCAATGATTTTGAGACACCGGGTGGGTTGAGTTTACTGAGCAACGTCCTCTGAAATGAGGAGCTTGGGTGGATTGATCCACGCGGCGGTGGGCAGCAGCGCGGGTGTAGGCGGACGACGGACGAAGCGTTCGGGCGTCGCAGCGTAGGCGGCGGTGAGGACGGTCGCGCGGTGTTCGCGGCGTGCGGCGGCGAGCCCAAAGTGCACATCGTGGGGCGTATGCAAGCCGAGCCCGGAGTGCCGGTGCTCGGTGTTATACCAGGGAAAGAAATCCGTGCAGTGCGCGCGCGCGTGTTCGATTGAGCCGAAGCGGTCGGGAAAGTCCGGGCGATATTTGAGCGTCTTGAACTGCGCTTCGGAGTACGGATTGTCGTTCGACACGTGGGGCCGCGAATGGGTCTTCGTGACGCCGAGGTCGGCCAGCAACAGCGCGACGGGTTTCGACGTCATCGAGGAGCCGCGATCGGCGTGGATCGTGAGCTGCCCGCGGCCGATGCCCTGACGGTCGCAGCACGCCGCAATGAGCCGTTCCGCAAGGATGGCGGACTCCCTCGGGGCGACCATCCAGCCCACGACGTAGCGACTGAAGACGTCGAGGATGACGTACAGGTGATACCAGGACCAGGTCGTCGGCCCTTTCAGCTTCGTGATATCCCAGCTCCAGAGTTGATTGGGCGCGATCGCCAGCAGCTCCGGCGCGGCGTACGGCGGATGCCGGCGCTGCGCCCGGCGCTCGCGCACCTCGGCCTGCGCAGCCAGCACCCGGTACATCGTCCGCTCCGAGCAGTGGTAGGTGCCCTCGTCGAGCAGCATCGCGTAGACTTGCGCCGGTGCGAGATCGAGGAAGCGATCGTCGTGTAACGCAGCGAGCACCTGCTGCCGTTCGGCCGGTCGCAACGCCCGGGGAGAGGGCGCGCGGGTCAGCCCGACCGTCGGCATCGCTATGAGCGCCGAAAGGCGCTGGCGCTGGACCGCGCGATAGTAGCTGGCGGGCGCGAGCCCGAGGCCCGTCGAGAGTGCGCCGATGCCGCAGCGCGCGCCGTGTGCGGTGATGGTCTCCATCACTGCGGCTCGGTGGAGTCGTCGCTCGTCGGGAGCGCGAGGCCCAGCAGCTGTGAGACTTTTTTTTGGAGCGCGACGATGAGCTCCAGCCGCTCGGCGCGCGCGGTCGCTCGCCGGAGCTGGCGCTCGAGCTCCGCGACACGCTTCACATTGGGGTCGGCGGGCTTGGGGACTGGACCGCGGCGCCGCGCTGGAACCCCGCGTTCGAATTCGCCGCGACGCTCAGCAACGCGCCACGCCGCCAGGTGCGACGAGTAGAGTCCTTCGCGCCGGAGCAGCGCACCGAGCTCGCCGGGCTTGGTACAGCGTGCTGCTTCGGCGAGCACCTGGCGCTTGAAGGCGACGGTGAAACGGCGGCGGGTACGGGTAGGTGACACCCCGACATCGTGTTGAAGCAAGGAACTGGACGCAAGAGCGGAAGACAACGGAAGATCCTCGATCACCCTCGTACACAAAACTACGGAAGGATCGGTGTCTCACTCATATTGGCAGAGAGGGGCCTGGTCGTGACATTTGGGGTGCTTGTGACGGCTGTATGTATCAATGGCAACGAGTGTTGAGTGTTGAGGACGGTTCCTTCAAGAACCTCCGTTACGTGTGGGCGGAGGTGGTAACGTCGCGGGAGCAGGTCCTTTCATTCCCGCCGACGGAGGCTCAAACGCAGGCGCTCACCAACCGGATGGGCGAAGAGGTACGGTCGCGCGGGTTCGCACCGACCACGCTGCAGTCGTCTCGTGGAGCGGATCTCCCACAGCAAGAACACGCATCGTGCATCGACTCTCCCCCTAGAGCCGAACCCCAAACCGCAGCGACGAAAAGTTCACCCCGTGGTTCGGCGCACGCACTCCGCCATTCGACAGATGCTGGAAGCGGAACGTCACGTCATACCGCTGCCGTTTTCCCAGCAGCAGCCCGATACCGGCGTGATCACCAAACTGAAACCTCGTGCCGAGCCCAACCCGACGGTTCAGACGCGTCTCGCTGATGTGATGGAATCCCACAGCGGCCTCGACGTACGGCGTCACCGCGCTACCACGTTCGCGCAGCAACTGCCACACGGGCGTCACGCCGATATCCAGGATGTCGCGATTGTCACCCGCACGCGCCTGCCCGTGCCACGCACCGGCGGTCGCCTCGATGAAGACACGGCCAGCCAGACTCGCGCCTAGGCGGCGTCTCCGGAAATCGTGCTGCGTACCAAGGCGCCACATCGACGTCTCATATCCATAACCCGCTTCCGCAGAAATGCGATGTCGATGCAGACGCGACGAATCGATGGAAGGCTTGGCGCTGTCACCCAGCGCGACAACGAGAGCCGCAGCGGCAAGTGCGATCATCGCGTCACGCCCTGCCGGCGCGCACGCCAGTAGATGCCCAAGCCGATGACGACAAAGAACAGCGCGCCGCCGACCACCTTCACCTCGAAGAGCAACGCATTCTCGCCGGTACCCGGCACCGCGGCCAGGATCATCGCAAAGGCAGTCATTGCCGCGCCGATGACACCAGCGGCAATGTCGCGGCCGCGAGTCGCACCCGAGGGATCGCGACGTGCCTGAACGATGAGACAGGCGAACAAGTACAGGTAGGGAATGAAGTAGACGAGGAGCTGCGTGAGCAGCAGTATCAGATACGCATCCTCCACCGTCGTCCCTTTGCCGAACAGGGCGATGACGAGGAAGATGGACGCGAGACCGGCTTGTACGAGGATCGCCACGTACGGCGTTTTCCAGCGAGGATGCACCTTGCCAAACGCTGGGGGAAAATACCGGTCCAAACCAATGACAAACGCTACACGGGCCGGGCCGCTGAGCCATGCCCCCACTCCACCGATATTGCCAACCGTATACGCAGCGGCCGACACCGGAGCGATCCACCACAGGGACTCCCCGAGGTTTCGTGCTCCCATCGCAATGCCCTGGAGAAAGCCGGACACGATGTTGATGTCGCCGACCGGAACGATCCACAACAGCGAAAAAGTCCCCAGCATGTACATCCCGGCTATCAGCGGCGCCGCAATCAATACGGAGCGAGGCAGGGTTCTGGATGCATCCTTCACCTCATCCCCCATCGTCGACGAAAGCTCCAGACCCGCGTAGGCGAAGGCGATTGACGACCACAGGTTCAGCGTCCCGAAATCGCTGAAGCTCGGGATCATTTTCCCCACGGAGAACGTGTTTGCGCTGGGTCTCGTCAGCATGGCATGG
>JBKJKH010000214.1:0-2810 GCA_046597595.1 Gemmatimonadaceae bacterium | reverse complement strand
CGCAAGGAGACGTTCCGCCGTCGTGCTCCCCTCGACCGGCGGACTGTAGAGCAGCGCTGCGTCCGCTGAACCATCGTCAAGCGCGTCCGCGCCGCTTGCGGCGCGCGTCGCAAGGAGCTGATCGCGCACGAGAAGATCGCCCGTTGCCTCGGCCCACATCACCACGAACACCGCTTGGAGTTGCGCGACCGCGGGCCCGGTGAACCGCGCGTTCGTCTCACGCCACTCGCGCGGGCACCGTCCTCTGCCGAGCCACTTGTCGTCGAGGCCGAAGCCACCAGTGTAGGCGACCGTACCGTCGACGATGATGCCCCGGACGTGGGAGCGGTGATTCGCGCGGTCGAGAGCGTACCATCTCAGCGGCCGGAACACCGCCGTCCGGACTCCCGCCGCGCGCAGACTATCGAGGTAACTCCGCGGAAGATTCTGTGCCCCGAACGCGTCGTAGAGAAAGTAGACGTCTACTCCGGCGCGCGCGCGTTCGGCGAGGACGCGCATCGCGCTGTCCGCTACTGCCCCCGGCTGCGCGTAGTACATCTGGACCGTGATCGAGCGCCGTGCCCGGCGGAGGTCAGCCCAGAGGAGCGGGAACGTTGCGTCGCCATCGGCGAGCACCTCGATCCGGTGGCCGGCGGCGAGCGGCGTCCCGGTCAGAAGCGCCACAGTCTCAGCGAACCTGGGGCCATCCGCGGCCGGCGGGCCCGCGCCCGCAACGCCCGTCACGACGTTGCGCACGATCGGGTTGCGGAAGATGTGCGGCAGCCCGACGAGCGCGAAGGCGACGAGCGGGATGCCCGTCGCGAGAAGGAGAAACGCGACCCACCGCAGCCGCCCGCGCGAGGAGGCCGCACGGGACAGCGTGTGCGAACTACTCAAGGAACGACCGCATCACTCACCAGAACGGAAGTCGCATGAAATGCGCGCCGCTACACTGGGGCGACGTGGTGCGCGCTGACCGTGCCGCAGCAGCTGCCGGCCTTGTCCACGACGGGCAGCGTCGTCGCACCGTGCTCGTGCAGTTTCCGCCGCGCATCGTCGAACGAGTCGTCCGCGCCGCAACACGCGGACGCCGGTTGCATGATCGCCGCGACAGGCACTTCCGAGGCGAGCCGGTCGTCGGCAGCCACGCCGCAGCACACGTCGCGTGCGGTGACAACGCCGATCACTTTCCGGCTCGTCGTATTCTCGATCACCGGCGCGCAGCCACACCCGGAGTCGCGCATCGCGGCTGCGGCATGCTTCGCCGTGTCATCGGGACCGCAACACGCCGACGTCGCGATCGGTTCCATCACATCACTGCAACACCCCATTGTCGTATCCTCAGTCTGATTGGAAATGACCTGCACGTTCACTACCGGCGCACGCGCCACTCGATATCAGGCTGCGCCACGAGCTGTGAGCTGAAGTCCTTGTTGCTGGTCAGCGGGACCTGATACGCGAGACCCAGGTTTATCCCCTCGCGCACACGCACCTTGAACCCGGCGAGCAGGTTGACGATGGGCCGCATCTCGAGCCCGGCTTCACCGAGCAGTTCAACGGTCGGGAAAAGGCGCTCCGCGACCCGGGTTACCAGCGCGACGCTGCCGTCCCCCTCATCCTCGCGAGGGTCGTAGTGGATGACGTGGTTGAACGAGACGCGCGAGTTCGCGAGCGCCAGGGTGTAGCCGGTCATCGTGTTGATGCGGCGGCCGGCGCCGGCGCGGGTGGGGAATGTGAACTCGATGAGCGGCGCGAACCCGCTCATCCCGTCCTTGCTCATGATCGCCGCGAACTGGAACATCGCCTCGGTGCGCGGCACGGAGAGGAACTGGTCGTTGCGGATGTGCAACCCGATGCGCTCGGTGATCCCGGTCTCGAGATGGAAGGCGATGTCGCCCTTCTGTTGTCCGTCGGCGCGTGTCGACAACGCGGACACCCGGAGGTTGAAGACGCCCTTTCCTTCGGGGATGCCCATGTGCGTGAAGAACGCGTGCGCCACTTCCTCCTCTTCCCCTTCCTTCGCTTCCGCCGCGCCGGTGGCTGGCATCTGCGCCACAGCGTTGCGCGGTCCGATCATGGTGAGCCAAAACGCGCCTAACGTGAACAACAGGCGTGCCTGGGCAAGAGTGCGATGCATGGAGTCTCCAGTTGACATTGCGATGTTGCTGGCGCTGAGGGCACTCACGTGCTGATGCCAGGGGCGGGCGCTCGCTCCCCCCGAAGGCGCCGGAAGAGAACGATGCTCACGGTGGCGATCACGATCTGAATGGCAGGCAGGATGCTGTCGAGGTCGATGCCCTCATCGAAGCCATCGGCGGGGAGGAACCAGGGATGGCTGGCGCCGTTAGCGAGATGGAGGTTGATCGCCAGGAACGCTCCGCCGATCGCCGCGACAGTGATAAGGAAAAGGATCGCCAGCCGCATCCGATCAGCAATGCGATCCCAGGCGAAGATCCAGATCAACGGACCACCGATGAGCACGATCCCGGCGAGGAGCTCAGCGATCTCGATGGCGTAACCAAACGGCGCGGCGTACGGAATCACCACGCCCTTCAGGAAACTGCCGTACCATGCCGCAATGCCTTCCGACTTTTCCGCCAGCTTTGCGGCAAGCCCCAAGGGGAAATCGCGCCGCACGACCTTCACCCAACCGGAAATGAACCACTCGTATCCAATGATCATCTCCACCACCAGCAGACCGACAACGGCAACGCTCGGCTTTGAGCGCAGCGTGTGTGCGAATGCAGTAGCCGACGCGACGGGGCGCTGTTGCGAATTCATGCGGCGAGCCGGGCCCACGTTCCGGATCGTTCGCCAACGGTTCCGCGCCG
>JBKJKH010000119.1:0-7249 GCA_046597595.1 Gemmatimonadaceae bacterium | reverse complement strand
TCACTCCACTCGATCTGGTCCGCGCGCATGAGGGCGTTGTTCAGGCGCTTGACCAGTTGCGGAACGCTGTTCGCCGGATACAAGCTCTGGTCGGGATATGTCTGCGAGGCCAGGTTGCCGTCTGCCGCCACCTGCCAGCCGGAGAGATAGATCGCTGAGAGGCCCGCACGGACCATCTGCACAGCCTGCGCGCCAGTGAGTGCGCCGAAGGTGCGCACCGGTTCCGATCCATGAAGGGCCTCCCACAACTTTGCGCTGGCCCGCGCCGCGAGCGTCTGCTCGACGCGCACCGAACCGCGCAACTTCACAACCGCCTGCGCCGTGTAGTCCCGATGAATGCCACGCCAGCGACCGTTCGTCTTCCATTGCTGGTCCATTTCGCGCTGCTGCGACTCGAACGCCTTGGCATCGGCTGCGCTCGGCTTGCCCGACCCGTCAGAATGCTTGGGAGAATTCATCGTTGTCGCCACCGTCGGGTCGAGTCGCTCATACGCGAGCGAAGTGAGAAAGTCGGGAAAGTCTGCCGTCAGCACGAGCTCATCGAGGACCTCTGCGGCCGAGCTGAGTCTGGAGTCCTTGGGTGCCGTGGCGCTGAGCGACTTCAGCACCTCGTTGCGGGTTTTCTTGTACAGCTCCGCCGTCATGATCCCCCCGCCCGCCGCGAGCGGCGTGCGATGCCGGATCCACTGCCACAGCTGGGCGCGCGAAATTTCCGCTGTGGCCGCGTCTTCCATGAGATTGTGGATGCCCGCGGCCCCGGTCCCCCGCAGCCAGTAATCCAGATACTGAAGCGCCACGTCGATGTTGAGCCGTACGCCCTGCTCGGTGACAACGCCATCAGGAACGTGGATGGCGATCAGGGCATTCGCATCAGGCTTCACGTCGTCGCGCATCACGTGCTTCTGGTTCGGCTTGTCACCGAGCACGGCATTGAAGATTTCGCGGGCGACCGGTACCAGATCCGGATGCGCGACCCACGTTCCGTCAAAGCCGTCGCCGCTCTCACGCGTCTTGTCAGCGCGCACCTGCGTGAACGCGCGCGCATTCACGTCAGCATCCTTGCGGCTCGGCACGAACGCCGCCATCCCGCCGATCGCGTGCGCCCCACGGCGATGGCACGTCTTCACGAGCAGCTGCGCATATGCGCGCATGAACGGCACGGCCATCGTGACCTGCGCGCGGTCGGGAAGGACGGCTTCCGGCCGCGTGCGCAGCCGCTTGATGAGGGAGAAAATGTAGTCCCACCGTCCCGCATTCAGCCCGGCGGCGTGGTCGCGCAGCTCGTAAAGGATTTCCTCCATCTCGAAGGCGGCGGGGAGCGTCTCGATCAGCACCGTCGCGCGCACACTCCCGTGCGGGACGCCGAGCCGCTCCTGGGCAAAGGTAAAGACGTCGTTCCAGAGCCGTGCCTCGAGGTGGCTTTCCATCTTCGGCAGGTAGAAATACGGCCCCGAGCCGCGCGCGAGCTGCTCCTTCGCGTTGTGGAAGAACGCGAGCCCGAAATCGAAGAGGCTCGCCGAGATCCGGCTGTTGTTCACGAGGAGGTGCCCTTCCTCGAGATGCCACCCGCGGGGCCGCAGCACGAGCGTCGCCAGCGCGTCATTCAGCTGGTACGTTTTGCCTGACGCGCGATCGTCGAGCGTGAGCGTGCGGCGCACGGCATCCATCACGTTCGCCTGGCCATCGAGCATGTTCTCCCAGGTCGGCGAGCTTGCATCCTCGAAATCCGCCATGAAGACCGACGCGCCCGAGTTCAACGCATTGATCATCATCTTGCGCTCGACCGGGCCGGTGATCTCCACGCGGCGGTCGTTCAAGTCGGCGGGCGCCGGCGCGACCGTCCACGTGCCGGAGCGGACGGAGGCGGTCTCCTCCAGAAATCCGAAGGTTGCACCTTCGTCGAGCGCGCGCTGCCGCTCCGCGCGCCGTGCCAGCAGTTCCTGCCGGCGCGCATCAAATTTGAGGTGGAGCTCTGCTACGAACGCCACCGCGCCGGGGGTGAGGACGCGCGTGACAGACAGGGTCTTCTTGCCGAGCAACTGAATGCGCGGGGCGGCGTCAGGCACGGGCGCTCCGGGTCGTGAATGTTGGAAACGAAAATCAGGGTGCGACAATCATGCCAGTTGCCGCTTCGTCGAGCGCCTGCTCGGAGCGCCTTCCCGGTGCGCTGGCGCGGGCCCGGCACGGCCAGCAATTTCCGCACGGAACTCGCGACGCCCATCAATTTACTCCATCACTCCATGTCGATGCGACAGTCCCTGCTCACACTCCCATTTGCAGCCCTCGTGGCGCTCTCGGCACCCGCTGTGATCAAGGCGCAAGTCACGAAGGACGGCCCGGCTCCCGCCCCGCGGGCCAACCTCGCCGCACGCGATTCCGCAGCGAAGGCGCTGCTCCCCGCCACGCGCCCCGCGGATGTCGCGTCGCTCGACGCGATCATCGCGGCGCTCTATGACGTAATCTCCGGGCCGGCAGGACAGAAACGCGACTGGGATCGATTCCGTTCGCTTTTTTATCCCGGCGCCCGGCTCATTCCGACCGGCAAACCACCGAATGGTCCTGCGCGCGCGTTCGCGATGACGCCCGACGAGTACGTCTCGCGCTCTGGCGCGCTGGAGGAACGAGGCTTCTTCGAGCGAGAGCTCTCGCGCACGGTCGAAGAGTTTGGCAGCGTCACGCATGCGTTCAGTACATACGACTCGAAGCGCAAGGCCGACGATCCCGCCCCGTTCGCACGCGGCATCAACTCCATCCAGCTCCTGAACGACGGCTCCCGTTGGTGGGTGGTGACCATCTTCTGGGATGCGGAGCGGAGCGGCCTGGCGATACCCGACAAGTATCTCAGGAAGTAGGGAATGACGTCGCCGGCGCGCCCCGCTTCGCGCCGGCGCCACCCCCCTCCCGACACGCGCCCGGCACTCCGCGAGCGCCTCGCCGCGCTGCGCCACGTGCCGCCGTTCCTGCGGCTCGTCTGGGAGACACGCCCGCTGTACGCACTCCTCATGGTGGGATTGCGCGCCGTGCGCGCACTCGTCCCAGTCAGCTTTCTCTGGGTCGCAAAGCTCATCGTGGACACGGTGATCGCCATGCAACGCGATCCCACACCGGATTGGGGTCGCCTCTGGACGCTGCTGGCGCTGGAGATTGCGATCACCGTCACGGGCGACCTCCTCGCGCGCGCCTCCGCGCTGGTAGATGGCCTGCTCTCGGATCTCTTCACCCTGCGCCTCAGCGTGCGTCTGATGGAGCACGCGGCGCGCCTCGATCTCGCCTTCTTCGAAGATCCCGAATTCTACGACAAGCTCGAGCGCGCCCGCCGGCACACCAGTGGCCGCATCCAGATGCTCGGCCAACTGCTCGCCATGGGGCAGGACATCCTTACGCTCCTGACCCTCCTCGGCGCGCTGGTGACATTCAATCCGTGGCTCGTGCTGCTGCTCGTCATCGCGACCATCCCCGCCTTTCTCGGCGAGACGCACTTCGCTGCGCTGCGCTATTCGATGCTCTGGGGCTGGACGCCATTCCGCCGGCAACTGGACTACGCGCGATACATGGGAGCGAGCAGCGAGACTGCGAAGGAAGTGCAGATCTTTGGACTCTCGCCCTGGCTCATCCAGCGCTTCAAGGTGCTGTCCGAGCGCTTCTACCGGGATAATCGCAGCCTGAGCACGCGCGCGAGTCTCGCGACCGCGGCGCTGGGACTCATCGGGACCCTCGGGTACTACGGCGCCTATGCATTCATCCTCGCGGGCACAGTACGCGGAGCACTGACTGTCGGTACCCTCACCTTCCTCGCCGGCTCGTTCTCGCGCGGCCGCGATATTGTGCAACGCCTGCTCAGTGGCGCCAGCGACATTCATGAGCAGGCGCTCTATCTCCGTGACTTGTTCGCGTTCTTCGAAATCGCGCCCACGATCACGTCGGCTGCCGATGCGCCGCCGGTGCCCTCACCAATGCGCACGGGCTTCGTCTTCGAAAACGTTGGATTTCAGTATCCGCGCACGGACCGCTGGGCGGTGCGCCACGTCTCCTTCTCCCTCGCGCCCGGGGAGCGGATCGCCCTGGTCGGGGAAAACGGCGCGGGCAAGACGACCATCACCAAGCTCCTCGCACGCCTGTACGATCCTGCGGAAGGCCGCATTCTGCTGGACGGGCGGGACCTTCGCGAGTACGACCTGCTGTCGCTCCGCCGCGCGATCGGCGTGATCTTTCAGGACTTCGTGCGCTACGACATGCGCTTCGACGAAAACATCGGCGTCGGTGAGATCAGCGAAGTCGAAGCCTATCTCGACAATGACGGCGCGGACCGCGGCCATGGGACGCGCGGCGCCAGCGGTGCTTCACCGATCCCCGTCGCGCTTTCCGCAGCAGCCGACAAATCGCTCGCCTCCTCCCTGCTGCCCCGCCTTCCAGCGGGGTATCAGCAGATGCTTGGCCGCCGCTTTGACGAAGGCGTCGACCTCAGCGGCGGCGAATGGCAGAAGATTGCGCTCGCGCGCGCCTACCTGCGCGACGCCCAGGTGCTGATTCTCGATGAGCCGACCGCGGCGCTTGATGCGCGCGCGGAGTACGAAGTGTTCAAGCGCTTTTCTGAGCTGATGGGCGGACGCACCGCGGTGATCGTGTCACATCGCTTTTCGACCGTGCGCATGGCCGACCGCATTGTCGTGTTCCGCGATGGGCAGCTGATCGAGGAGGGCACGCATGAGGCGCTTGTGACACTGCAGGGGCTCTACAGCGAACTGTTCCAGATGCAGGCGGAAGGATATCGGTAGTCTTCTGCCTCCCTCGTCACTCGTCTCACTTGTGTCAGTCACTCGTGTCAGTCACTCGTCGTTCCTGCGACCGCGTCCAGCACCTCGCGCACCTTCCTCGCCAGTGTGTGCTCCGAAAACGGCTTGTGCAGGAAGTTGACGCCGTCCTCGAACACTCCATGCTGACCCAGCGCATCGTCCGAATACCCTGAGACGAACAGCACCCGCGTTCCCGGCCGGGCGACCAGCAGCCGCGCCGCGAGCGCCGTTCCCGACAGCCCCGGCATCACGACCTCCGCGATCAACAAGTCGATGCGCGCAAGGTACGCCTTGCTGATCCGGAGTGCCTCCGACGGATCGTGTGCCGTAAGCACGCGATACCCACGCTGCGTGAGGATCCTCGCGCCGGCTTCTCGCAGCGCCCGCTCCCCTTCGACAAACAGCACGACCTCCGTGCCCGAAGTTTCCACCACCACCGGCGTCGTCGCCTCATCCCTGCCCTCAGGCGCGCGCGGAAAGAACAGGTCGAACGTCGTTCCGTGATCGACCGCGGAATGCACCCGCACGTGACCGCTCGACTGCTGCACGATGCCGTACACCGTGGAAAGACCGAGGCCCGTGCCCCGCCCCGCTTCCTTCGTCGTGAAGAACGGCTCGAAAATTTTCGCGCGCACCGCCTCGGTCATGCCCACACCCGTGTCGCTGACTGAAAGGACGACATAGTCACCGGGCGGCACGGGGAGACCGAGGTCCACCGTTACCGCGACCGCGTGCGTCGCGATCGAGATGGCACCACCGTAGGGCATGGCATCACGCGCGTTGACGACGAGGTTCATCAGCACCTGATGCATCTGGCCGGCATCTGCCACCGTCGCGCCGGCGTTCTCGGCAAGGTCGACCTTCAACGTCACGTCGTCGCCGATAAGGCGCGCGAGCATCCGCGCCATCTCGGTCACGATGGCATTGATGTCGAGCACCTGCGGACGCACGACCTGCCTGCGACTGAATGCCAGGAGTTGCTGCGTCAGCAACGATGCGCGGTCCGCCGCACAGCGAATCTCATTCAGGTCGCTCTGGTGTGGATCGTGAACATCCATGCTCGCCGCGATGAAGTCGCCATACGCGGTGATGACGGTCAGCAGGTTGTTGAAGTCGTGCGCCACCCCTCCCGCCAGCCGGCCGATCGCTTCCATCTTCTGCGATTGGCGCAGTTGCTCCTCGAGCTGCTTGCGCTCGGTGACGTCGATGACGGCTCCGAGCATGCGCTGGGGCCGCCCTTCCTCATCCAGCGGCGCCTTGCCGCGGCCGTGCAGCCAGTGCGCGGAGCCATCCGGCCACACGACGCGCCATTCGGCGTCCAGCACTCCTGAGACCGCGGCCGCTTTTGCAGCATCCATCGCGCTCTCGGCGTCGTCCGGATGCACGTGCGTCTGCCAGACCTCGGCAGGCGTCATCAGAGGCGTCGCGCCATAGAGCGCATACATCTCGGGAGTCCAGATTGTCGCACGAGTGGGAATGTCCCACTCGAACGTCCCGACTCGACCGGCGAGCTGCGCCAGCGCCAGGCGCTCGCGACTGACCTGCAGTTCGTGTTCGTGCTCGCGCCGTTCCGTGATGTCGATCATGATGCCACGCAACCGCTTGCGTCCATCGGGCTCGAGGGTGACGGTCACAATGTCACGCAACCAGACCACATCGCCATCTGCGGAAAGCATGCGATACTCGAACTGGTGATTCTCTCCGCGCAGCGTTGCGGCGAGGCAGAATGCCGAGACGCGTTCTACATCGTCCGCATGTGTGTGTTGAACCCAAAACCCCGGTGCCAACCACGTGGCGATCGGATACCCCAGGACTTCTTCGGCGTGGCGGCTGACGAAGGTGAACTGAAAGGTGAGGGCATCGGCTTCCCACACAATGCCGCCCAGCGACTCGACCAGCGCCGCATACATGGAACGGTCGTAGAAAAGCAGCAGCTTGCTGCTTTCCCCTGCATCGTCCCTTGCGCCCTCTACGTGATACGGGTCACGCACGCTGCCTCCGGCGATGTTACAAGAGCCGTTTGCCCTCATCGCATTGTCTGGGCCGCGCCGGGAGCGACTTTTGTGTCACGAACGCCTTGGGTGCGCCTCCACCACGCCAACTACCAGGTCCGTTGCGCCCAAACGCGCTGGGACCGTATCACCAGCACTCCCGGGCCGCGTTCTTTCCCGGATTGACTGGACGGGATGCCGCTCACCTTGAGTTCCAGCGCGCCGGCGCGCGGCAGGCGAACAATTGACACCCGTTCCGGCAGCAAGTGCCACGAGCGCGTATCGGCACGCTCCATCGCAGCACCACTCGCCTGGGCAAAAAAGCCGACGATGTCCCCGGTGGTCTCACCCCACTTGTCCTTCGCTTTTTTCTCGACCGCCGTGTTCAGTGCGTACCGCGTCGCGGCCCGTGCCACCGCGCGTGTGAGGACCGCGTTCCGCTGGCGGGCATAGTCGGCGATCACC
>JBKJKH010000097.1:0-4734 GCA_046597595.1 Gemmatimonadaceae bacterium | reverse complement strand
CCATCGGCGGGGCGCGCGGTGGCCGACCAGAACACCGGGCCGGCGGGGCGGCGGAAACCAACGGTGTCAGCGGTTCCGTTGTCGATAAACTCGAGGTTGGGCTGCTTGGCGCTCCACTGGATCAGCTCATCGAGCAGCGCTTCGTAGCGCTGGCGGTCATCGCCTTTCACGTAACGGCGCATGCGGGTCAGGAAGGCAGTGCGGTGCTCTTCGACAGATGGCATCGGCTGAGTTCTCATCTTGTAGGCAACTCCTGCTGGCGGAAAAGGGGAAGGCACCGCGTCGCGAAGTGCAGTTTTGGCGGGCGACGCGAAATGCCCTTCCATAAACTACTTCAGAGCGGCGATTTATGCGCTATCTGATGCAGTCAGGGGCGTCCAGGGGCGGTCGCGGCAGATCATTGCTGCGGGTGGAGCGATCCCGGGGCCATTTTTGTCGTTCCCTGCCATGCGACGGACCCTCAATCCCGCGTGATACTTTCACCCGATGATCCTTCCGTCGAGGTCCGAGCTCCTCTCAACCCTCCGCCTCGCGGTGCCCGTCGTGGCCGTGGAGTTGGGGCTCATGCTGATGGGCACCGTGGACACGATGTTCGTCGGACGGGTGTCTTCGAATGCGGCGATCGCGGTCGCGTCAGTGGCGATCGGGCACACGTATTACTGGGTGACGGTCGTCGTGGGATTCGGGATCCTGTTCGCGCTCGACCCGCTCATCACGCAGGCGGTTGGCGCGAAAGACGAGCCGGCGATCACGCGTGCGGTGCAGCGCGGGTTCCTGATCGCGGCGGTCCTCGCGGTGCTGACCGGCATGATGCTGATGCCGGGCGAAGCGGTATTGCGGTTCCTGCGGCAGCCGTCGGAGATCATTCCCAATGCGGCGGCGTTTGTCCGCGCGTCGGCGGGCGGCATCTTCCCGCTGTATGCGTTCATCGTGATCCGGATCCTCCTTCAGGCGCACCATCGCACGGCGCCGCTGGTGGTCGCGATCATCGCCGCGAACATCGTCAACGCGGCACTGAACTATGTCTTCGTCTTCGGCAAGTTCGGAATGCCGGCTATGGGTCCAGTTGGCTCGGGCTGGGCGAGTACCGTCGCGCGCTGGGTCATGCTGATCACGATCGTAGCCATTGCGTGGCCCGACCTCGCGCACCGCGTGCGACCGTGGCGGCGCGATACGTTCGCCATCAAGCCGCTTGCGCGCATCTTTGCGATCGGCATTCCGATCTTCATCCAGTACGAGTTGGAGGTCAACGCATTCGCGGTTGTCGCGGTGATGATGGGATGGATCGGCGCGACCGCCATGGCGGGTCACCAGATCTCGATCAACCTCGCCGCCCTGACGTTCATGGTGCCGCTCGGCATATCAGCAGCCGGCGCGATTCAGGTCGGACGCGCGGTGGGCGCAGGCGATCAGCTCGGCGTCCGCCGGGCTGCGGGCGCGGCGCTCGCGATCGGGGTTGCGTTCATGTCCGTCAGCGCCATTGCGATGTTGACGATACCGCGCGTGCTGGCTCGTGCGTACACGTCGGAGGAGGTGGTGCTGGCGACGGCAATCGCGCTCCTTCCGCTCGCCGGCCTGTTCCAGGTGTTCGACGGGATTCAGGTTGTCGCAGTCGGCATTCTGCGCGGCACGGGCGACACGCGCACGCCGATGCTCATCAACGTGCTTGGCTTCTGGTGCCTTGGCGTTCCAGTGAGTGCGTACCTCGGGATGCGGACGTCGCTCGGCGCGCGCGGATTGTGGATCGGATTTGTGGTCGGGCTGGCGGCTGTTGCGGCGTTGCTGTTGCTGAGGGTGAGATATCGACTCAGGCAGGCGCTGGAGCGGACCATGGTTGACCTGCCGTAAGCCCGCGGGGGCGGCCTCACCTCCCCTATCCGTTCGTCATTGTTTTCAGGCATCATTTGATGCATGTTTCGGCATACTCACATCGGCGCCGAGCATGCGGACCACACTGAACCTCGACGACGCCTTGCTGGCGGACGCGCTGCGTCTCAGCGGCATAGCGGAGCGCACGGCGTTGATCCACGAAGGCCTGCGCGCCCTGATCGAGCGGGAGAGCGCGCGCCGCCTTGCGCTGCTTGGCGGCACCGAACGGGCGCTGCGCGCGCCTCCGCGGCGCCGAGTGGCAGAATCCGGCCGAAAGTGATCCTCGCGGATACGTCCGTCTGGATCGACCATTTTCGTAGTGGCGATGCAACGCTGGCGCGGGAGCTAGACGCGGGGCGAATTCTCATCCACCCGATGGTGATCGGCGAGTTGAGCTGCGGGATGCTCCGTAATCGCGCGCAAATTCTTGATCTGCTTGGCAGGCTGCCCGCGATGCCGGTCGCAACGCATGACGAGGCGATGCTCTTTCTCGAGCAGCGTCGCCTCATGGGACGTGGGATCGGGCTCGTGGATGTGCACCTGCTCGCATCGGTGGCGCTCGGTCCGCCCGCGCGGCTCTGGACGCGCGATCGCCCGCTGGCGACGGTCGCCGCTGCCTTGTCTCTTGCCGTTTTGTAGGCTTCCTCCAGGCAGCGCGTTACACTACTTTCTACAAGTTCAACTTCAGTTCTACTTACGGGCGGTGGGGGGGGCACGATGACAAGGTCAAAGAGCACGCTGCGGGCGACGGGCGGATCCATTACGACGACGGTGCCTGCGGAAGTCGTGCAGGAACTCGGCGCGCGCGCGGGGCAGTCGCTCCAATGGGTACGCGAGCCTGACGGTGCCTACCGGATCCGGCTCGACGAACCCGATCCGATTCTTGAGGCGGCGGAGGAGGTGCTCGCGATGTATCGGCCAGTCTTTGCCGCCCTCGCGCGCGACGATGGGCGCGGGTGACACCACGCGCCCGCCGTGCGCCGCTCTGGGTCCAGCTTCCGACGCTCCACCTGCTGCACAACCGGCAGGTGGAGCTTTTCGGTGGTGCCAGCGGCATCCTCACGGAAAGCGTGCTGTTGTCGGCATTGCACCGGCCGGTTGATAAGTGGCTGTATGAGGATGCGCGCATTCCGGCATGCGCCGCCGCGTATCTCTGGGGCTTGGTGCACGCACACGGGTATGTCGACGGAAACACACGCGCGGCCCTCATGGCCGCGCTCGCGTTCCTGTGGGCGAACGGCAAGCGTATCGATGTGCCGCACGGCGAGTTGTACGCGCTGGCGCTGGCGACTGCACGGAAGGAAATCAGCGAGCGGCAGATCGCTGCGTGGTTCCGGCGGAAGGTTCGAAAGCGCTGAGCGGCGTGGCTCCCGAGTTTCGCAGGGACGGCTCTCCTCCTTTTTTACTTTGGCTTCCTCGGCGACCGGCTCAACTTTTCCTCGTACATGCCCTTCCCGCGCCGCGCGTTATACGACCGCTGCGCCATGTACTTCGCGTCGGACGCTGCGAACACCTCAGGCTCCAGCCGCGCCGCCATGGCGTTCAAGTCCTCCGCCTGCTCGGCCAGCTCCGCACCGTAGGATACCGGTGCCGCGGAGAGACGGGCGGACATTTCCATCACCACGCCGCGTGCGCCCTCCCAGTCGCCGCGATCGCGACGTTCGAGCGCTTCGTCGCGTGCCCTGGCAGCCTCGATCAGCAACATCTCGCGGCGGACTTCGGGCTCCTCCAGTCCTGTCGCGGAGAGCGGCGTCGAGATCGAAAACCGGATGCGCTGCTTCTCGACTCCGCCTTCGGACGTGAGCACGTGCGCGTGCACGGTGACGTCGGCAAGCTTCACCGTGTCATCTGCCTCGAGAAGCGGTACGAAGAATTCCACCAGCAGTGACTTCGGCTCGCGTGCATAGATGTCGCCGAGTTCGAGGCGAAGTCCCTTTGCGGTTTCGCGCGCGGGGAAGTCGTTGTGCACTGCGGTGAGTTGCACAGCGGTCGTGGAGCGGATCTCGACGACGACGTTTTGCGCAGACAGCGAGAGCAACCCTTCGATCTCCTCCTCGAACACACCGGATGCCTGGTCGGGACGCTCGATGTACCACGCGTTGCCACCGCCAGCGTCCGCCATGCCGCGCAGCAGCTTCTCGTCATAGTCCGCGCCAAAACCGATGGTCGACGTCGTGATCCCGGCGCGCTTCGCACTGCGGCACAATCCGGCGAGCAGCGATGGATCCTTGATGCCTTCGTTGGCCTGGCCGTCGGTGAGCAGCAGCACGCGATTCACTGCGCCGTCCGCCTGACCCTGTTCGACGAGCTCGCGTCCGCGCAGCCAGCCACCGCTCAGGTTCGTCGAGCCGCCTGCACCGATGCGCCCGATTTCGCGTGCGAGTCCCGCTTGCTCCGCGCCACTCGCCGGTTCAGCGACGGTGGTGACCTCGTCGTCATACGAGACGACACTGATTACGTCTTCCGGGCGCAGACGCCGGACGAGAAATGCCGCCGCCTCGCGCGCGGCGACGAGCTTTTCGCCCGCCATGGATCCCGAGCGGTCGAGGACAATGGAGAGATTGAGCGGAACCCGCTTGGCGTCGGTAGGCGCCAGGCCTTCGAGTTTGAGGAGCGCGCGGACGATGTAACCCTGCTGCGCTACCTGGAGTTCATAGTCGAGCAAGAGCTTGTGTTTCATACCACGCCTTCCCTGTGTGGGGGATGGCTGGATTTTATCTGGGGGCTCTGACAGTTTCGCCCGGTTTTTCTGGTGAAGGATCGAGTGATCAGGGACCAGGGACCAGGGACCAGGTTTCTGATTTCCTGATCTCACCGCCCCGCACGACACTACGTCGTACGCCCCAACTCCACGAAAATCCCCAT
>JBKJKH010000048.1:0-4628 GCA_046597595.1 Gemmatimonadaceae bacterium | reverse complement strand
GCACGTGGCGAGCGAGCGGGAAGTGGCTGCCTGACGACGCTGGTTGTATCGGGTCAACATCGACTGATGGACTGAACTACCGATGTACTGAACGACCCACATCTCCTTTCCTCGTGGGGTAGACCGCGAGCACTACAGGCGAGAAGCTGTCGGTCGCTCAGTGGATCAGTACCCTCAGTTTCAACGAGCGCCCGCGGCGATTCGTCCGCTTCTTCTCGCGGCATTGGGAGGATCACTGGCGTCGCAGCCGCCTGATCTCTTCCAGCACTTCGATGTCCGCGGCGTCCTGAAGGCGCCCCGTGCGCTTTGACTCGATCAGGTCCTCTATCGACGCTGCCGGCACGGACACACCTTCAACATCGAACGTCGACATGTTCCGCCGGGCTGTGGCCCAGGTGAGGTTCCACGCGCGCGTGATGATATCCACGTTTGGTGTGTCGCCGATCATGGTCACGGCCCGGGTCGCGACGTCTGCGGCAAGATGCTCGCCTGCCAAACCGAATCCCAGCGACGCAAGCGCACGCAGTACGCGCCTTGCGTTTGCTTGCGTGGGTTCGATGAGGATATCGACGTCCTGTGTCGCGCGGGTCGTGCCCCAGAGCTGCATCGCCGTGGCGCCGACCACGACATACTTCGCGCGTTCAGAGTTGAGGCGGCTGCACACGCGTGCGAGGCGCGTTTCGTAGTCCTTCATCGGTGCACATCCCGCCACCGTTTCCAGTCGAGAAAATCCTCATACCGGTCGAAGGCCGTAACACTTTGCGCCTTCGGCTTCGCCCGCAGTTCGGTCAGGCGCAGCGTTTCCTCGGCGGCGCGCACCCGCCCCTCGGGAGTCAGCGAAAGATCGCGGACGAGTTGCGCGAGGCGTGACGGTCCCAGCCCTGGCCTCCGGTAATCGCCGCTCGCCACCTCTTCGGCCGCGCCCTCCACAGCAAGGGTCGACTCGCCTCCCGAAGGCTTGTCATCCACAGCCGCGTACCGACGGATCGCCTCGGCCACGATCCAGCTTCGGGACCGGTCGTGCGTGAGCGCCAGGCGATCGGCGGCTGCGAGATCCTTTGCAGGCAGCGTGATCGCAATCCGGGCATAATGTTCTGACTTCGGCATACTGAGTAATACTGAATATGCCGTACTTCGCAAGTGGATGGTTGAGCTTGCCGCTCCGTGCGACCCCACGACCGTCGTATGTGATAGCGTGGGCGATGTAAGGCAGGAAATGCGCGCCATATTGCGCTGTGCCTATAGCATACAGATATTTAGGCTCTGTATGAAAGCCACGCACTAACAAGCAGCATTACATGACCGCGCCTACCCGCGCTGGCCGCTATGTACGCCAGCCCACCGGATACCGAGCCTTCATTCCGGCTCCGCTCCCGCCCGAGCCGCCACTACGGATGGAAGGCGAATTGCGCGGTCTCCTGTCCCTGGCCGATCGGGCGCTCGGGCGACTCGACGGGTCGGTAGTCACCCTGCCCAATCCGGACCTGCTGGTCTTCATGTACATCCGCAAGGAAGCGGTGCTCTCGAGTCAGATTGAAGGCACGCAGAGCTCGCTACAGGATCTACTTGCAGCCGAGGCGGATCTTTTCGACACAACGGACATTCCGCGGGACGTCGACGAGGTGATCAACTACGTCGACGCGATGAACTCCGGCCTTGAGCGCCTGGCGGAGCTTCCCGTCTCAGTGAGACTCATCCGGGAAATTCACGAGCGCCTCCTGCGCGGCGTGCGTGGCAGCCGCCTAACGCCCGGCGAGTTGCGGCGAAGCCAGAACTGGATCGGACCAGGCGGGAGCGGGCTGGCGGATGCGGCGTTCATCCCGCCTCCGCCCGAGGTCGTTCCGCAGGCCCTCGGAGAAATGGAGAAGTTCCTTCACACACCGGATGACCTACCGCTTCTCGTGAAGATCGGGCTGACCCATGCGCAGTTCGAGACGATCCATCCCTTTCTCGACGGGAACGGACGCGTCGGTCGGTTGCTCATCACTCTCCTTCTCACGGAGAGCGGTGTGCTGGAGAAACCGGTGCTGTACCTCTCGCACTATTTCAAGCGACACCGCCAGGAATACTACGATCGCCTCCAGGCGGTGCGCGACGAAGGAGACTGGGAAGGCTGGCTCGCGTTCTTCCTGCGAGCGATCGCCGAAGTCAGTGGCGAGGCGACGGAAACATCGCGGCGGGTGCTGATGTTGCGCGAGCGGAATCGCGGGGAGATCGCCGGGAAGCTGGGTCGCGCCGCGGGAAACGGTCACCGGGTGCTCGAGTCGCTGTTTCATCGGCCGATAGTATCAGTTGGCCAGGTGCAGGAGCTTACCGGCACCAGCTTCGCTGCCGCCAATCAGCTCGTGGCGCGCATGGCGGATCTCGGTATTCTGCGCGAGATAACGGGATACAGCCGCAACCGCCGTTTCAGGTATGAGCCCTATGTCCGGCTGTTTACCGACGAACCGGAGGAACGCGCCAGATAAACGTGACAAGTCCCCGGATCGCCCGCATCCGTTCTCACAGCGGCCTCGCGGCTTGCAGGGCTGGGCGGTTAGTCGCATTCTCGATGCGTATGAAGTCGCTTCGAATTCGCCTGATAACGCCACTCAGCGCCACGATTGCGGGCGGCTGCTTCCTGTTCACTGAGCCCATGGAGAAGCAGCTCGAGCTGACGACTGATCGCGCTTCATATATCGCCGAGTCCCTGGGCGGCATCGGTCGCAATCGAGATTTTGCATTCACGATCATCGCTCGCTTTGCGAATAACAGCGACAAGACGGTCTATCTCGCGCGCTGCGATCCCCGTTCACCATACCCGATGTTCGGCATCGGCATGACGGCCGAGGGCGAGTCCGCTTATGATGGAGCGTGGGCGTGCGTCGGGCACAGCAAGCAGTTCGTGGTTCCTCCAGGCCATGCACGAATCGATACGCTTAGCATTCGAGGGCCGACTGCGCGCGCCGGCTATACCGGCGAGCCGATAGGCGCGTTCTCCGGAACGATGCGGCTCTCATATGAAGTCCAGACCTGCCCGGGCGATGGCGAGTGCCGTCTCAAGGGTGCCGGGCGGTCAGCCGCGTTCGAAGTGCAACGCGTGCCGTAGCACGAAGCCCCAACTGTCAGCCTTGTTTTCGCCACGTTTGCTGCACGCGATTCTTGCCGGCCGCCTTCGCCGCGTACATTGCGGCGTCAGCCTGACGGACAAGCTCGTCGACCTCGCGCGGTGGCTCGGCGAATGACACGGCACCCACGCTGGCCGTGACGGGACATGGGCCCTCGTCAAACGCCTTCGCAAGCTGGGACCGAAGCCTCTCCAACACTCCTCCGGAAACCTCTTGCCCCGTCTCCGGCAGCAACACGACAAACTCGTCTCCACCGAGGCGGGCGGCGACGTCGCTCGCTCGAATGCACTGCCGTATCACAGCCGCCGTGCGACGAAGTACATCGTCACCGCCATGATGCCCCAGGGTATCGTTGACAGCCTTGAAGTTGTCGAGGTCGATGTACGCGAGCGTCACTTCATGGCGATAACGCCTGGCGAGCTCCAGAATCAGGCGCGCTTCCTCGTAGAACGCGCGACTGTTGCCTAGCGAGGTCAGCGAGTCTGTTCGGCCGAGCTGGTCCGCGCGTGCGGCCGCTTTTCTCACCGCGGCGATCAGCATCCCCACGACCACGAAGGCGGTCGCCTGCATGAGGAAGTTGACCACCCAGACCGAGGGAGTGGAAAAGCGCAGGCCGGCCGCGTAGTTCGAGACGACCCATGCCAGCGCGCACAACGCGGCGGCCGTCAACGCACCCGACCGGCCCAGGTACCATGCCGCCACGCTGAGCGGCATGAAGTACAGCGGGTACACGCGATACTCGACACCCGTCAGGAGATCGACGGCAGCAACGACGCCAATCCCCGCGAGTGCTGCCACCGCGATGAGCGCCTTGCGCGACGAGGTCACGAGGGTTTGTACGGAATGGTCCGGGAGAGGGCTGGGGTCGGAATCGTTTCCTGCTGTCGACCTGAATAGTTACACTATGAGGCTGGTGAAGGGAGGTATCAACTCGGAATCTCTGGGAGCAGTTCGACAATGAGCATTGCCCATCGCGCACCGAGCCTGCGGGAGCGCGTCCGCGGTCTCATCGAGAATGTGCGCTTCGAAAGGGCGATTACCGCGCTGATCATCGTGAACGCGATCACGCTCGGGCTCGAAACCTCGCCTGCGGTCGTCGCACGTTTCGGCGCCTTGCTTCACGTCATTGACCGCGCGGCGCTGGGAGTTTTTGTGGTCGAGTTGCTGTCGCGCTTTTTCGTCTATCGCGGAAGCTTCTTCCGCGATCCATGGCGCGTGTTCGATTTTCTGGTGGTCGGGATTGCGCTGATGCCTGCGAGCGGTGCGTTCGGCGTGTTGCGCGGCCTCCGGGTGCTCCGGGTGCTCCGGCTGGTCTCGCTGGTGCCCTCGATGCGCGGGGTGGTCAGCGCGCTGCTCACGGCATTGCCGGGCATGGCGTCGATCGTCGGCCTGATGGGGCTCGTCCTGTATGTGTCGTCGGTGCTGGCCACAAAGCTGTTCCGTGAGATCGCGCCTGAGTATTTCGGTGATCTCGGGGCCTCGCTCTTCACGCTGTTCCAGGTGATGACGGTCGAGGGGTGG
>JBKJKH010000044.1:0-5371 GCA_046597595.1 Gemmatimonadaceae bacterium | reverse complement strand
TGGGCGGCATCGTGCTCGCGACGCAGAGTCTGTACGCGGCGACGCTCGCGCATTTCGCCTGGAACTGGGCAATGGCCGGTTTTCTTCATACTCCGGTGAGCGGGCTCAGCGAGTTTGCGCCCGCGGGCTACCGTATCACGGACGCGGGTCCCGATTGGATCACCGGTGGACCGTGGGGTCCTGAAGGCGGCGTTGGTGCTGCGATCGGAATGGGCGCAGGATTGTGGTTTCTGTTGTCGCGTCCATCGGCAGAGAAGCTTTGGCAGCGGCTCGCGGGCCGCGAGGAGCGTCAGGCATGACCGACCACGTGGTGGTCGTAGGAGCGGGGCAGATGGGCAACGGCATCGCGCAAATATTTGCGCAGTCCGGTTACGCGGTGACGATGGTGGACGTCTCGGCCGAGGCGGTCGCGCGCGGTCGTTCGACCATCGAGAAGAATCTCGATCGGCAAGTGAAGAAGGGCACTATCGATTCCGCGACAAAGGATGCGACGCTGGGTCGCGTCCGCACGGGCACCGACCTGGATGTGAGCGCAACGGCGACGCTCGTCATCGAAGCGGCGTCCGAGCAGCCGGAGCTCAAGTTCAGGCTCTTCGGGGACCTTGACCGCATCGCGCCTGCCAGCGCGATCCTGGCGTCGAACACGAGCTCGATTTCGATCAGTGAGATCGCCGGGCGGACGAAGCGCCCCGAGCAGGTCATCGGGATGCACTTCATGAATCCCGTTCCCGTTATGCAACTCGTCGAGGTCATCCGCGGCATCGCGACGTCGGACGCGACGGCGGCGCGCGTAATGGCGCTCGCCCATGCAGTCGGAAAGACACCCGTCGAGGTCAACGATTATCCCGGCTTCGTGGCGAACCGCCTGTTGGTGCCGATGATCAACGAGGCAATCTTCTGCGTCATGGAAGGCGTGGGCACGCCGGAGGCAATCGACACGGTCATGAAGCTTGGAATGAATCATCCGATGGGGCCACTCGCGCTGGCCGATCTCATCGGACTCGATACTTGCCTCTCGATTCTCGAAGTCCTGCAACAAGGGCTCGGTGATCCGAAGTATCGCCCGTGTCCGCTCCTCCGGAAGTACGTCGCGGCGGGGTGGTTGGGACGCAAGACCGGACGCGGTTTCTACAGCTACACATGACGCTTGCACCATGATGCTCACCCAACTCACGGAAGAGCAGCGCGCCATCCGCAATGCGGCGCGCGACTTCGCGGCGAGTGAACTCGCGCCCGAGGTAGACCGCTGGGACCGGGAGGCGTTCTTCGAGCCATCGATCGTGGGCAAGCTCGGCGAGCTCGGCTTCCTCGGCATGCTCGTTCCCGAGGCGCTCGACGGCCTCGCGCTCGATACGCTGTCGTATCTGGTGGCGCTCGAGGAGATCGCGGTCGTGGATGCCTCGACGGCCGTCATGATGAGCGTGCACAACTCGTTGCCCACCTCGATGCTGCTGCGGTGGGGCAGCGAGTATCAGAAGGAAGCATACCTCAAGCCGATGGCGCGGGGCGAGAAGCTCGGCGCGTTTGCCCTGTCGGAGCCGGATGCTGGATCAGATGCGGCAGCGTTGCGCACGCAGGCCGTGCGCGACGGCGATCACTGGGTGCTCAACGGCACGAAGTCGTGGGTGACGAGTGGCTCGCATGCAGGCGTCATCCTGGCGATGGCGCGCACCGACACCGCTGATACGCGCCGCGGCGGCAAGGGCATTTCGGCGTTTGTCGTCACGCCCGATCTCCCCGGGTTCAAGGTCGGGAAGAAGGAAGACAAACTCGGCTTGCGCGCCTCGCCGACGGTTTCGCTCATCTTCGACAACATGCGCGTTCCCGCAGCCAACCTCCTCGGCGAGGAAGGCCAGGGCTTCATCTATGCGATGCAGTCGCTCGAAAATGGGCGGCTCGGGATCGCGGCGCAGGCCATCGGCATTGCGCAGGCCGCGCTCACGCTCTCCGTGCGGTACGCCAACGAGCGAAAGCAGTTCGGGCGGCACATCGCGGAGTTTCAGGCGATCCAGTTCAAGCTCGCGGACATGGCGACGCGCGTGACGGCGGCGCGGCAGCTGTTGCACGCGACTGCACAGGCGAAGGACCGGGGCGAAAACGTCGGCCAGGCAGCGTCGATGAGCAAGTTGTTCGCGAGCGAAACCGCGATGTGGGTCACCACGCAGGCGATCCAGGTGTTCGGTGGCTATGGCTATGTCACCGACTACCCGGTGGAGCGATTATTCCGTGATGCAAAGGTCACGGAAATTTATGAAGGCACGTCCGAGATCCAGCGCATTGTCATTGCCCGCGCGCTCAATCCCTGAACCAGCGAAGCATGAAGCTCTTTGACACGATTTCCGAGATGGGACACGAGCAGGTCGTCGTGTGCCATGACAAGTCGAGCGGGTATCGCGGCATCATCGCGATTCACGACACGACCCTCGGCCCCGCGCTTGGCGGCACACGATTCTGGCAATATGCGTCCGACGAAGAGGCACTCGTCGATGTGTTGCGGCTCAGCCGCGGCATGACCTACAAGAACGCGGTCGCCGGACTGAATCTTGGCGGCGGCAAGGCGGTCATCATCGGCGACAACCGCACGACGCGTCGCGAGATGCTGTTCCGCGCACACGGACGGTTCGTCGACAGCCTCGGCGGCAGGTACATCACCGCCGAAGATGTCGGGACAAGCCCCGCGGACATGGACTTCGTGCACATGGAAACCGCGTACGTCGCCGGGCTGCAGGGACGGTCGGGTGACCCGTCACCCGTGACGGCGCGTGGCGTATTTCGCGCGATCGAGGCCTCTGCGAAGCAAAAGTGGGGCTCCGAGTCGCTGAAGGGCAAGACGATTGCCGTGCAGGGTCTTGGGCATGTCGGCTCGTACCTCTGCAGTGAGCTGACGAGTGCCGGCGCCGCGATCATCGTCACGGACATCGACGCAGAGCGGGTGAAGCGGGTGGTGAAGGACTTTCGCGCCACCGCCGTTGGCTCGGATGAGATCTACGATGCGAAAGCGGACATCTTCGCGCCCTGCGCGCTGGGCGGCATCATCAACGATGACACGATCAAGCGTCTCAAGGTCGAGATCGTTGCCGGTGGGGCGAACAACCAGCTGCTCGAGACGCGGCACGGTGACGAGCTTGAACGGCGGGGCATCCTGTACGCGCCTGACTACGTCGCGAACGCGGGGGGCGTGATCAACGTGTATGGCGAGCTCGCAGGGTGGGACGCGCAGCGTTCCCTGCGCAAGGCTGACGAGATCTTCGAGACCATTCTTGGGGTCTTCGAGATCGCAAAGTCCGACGGGATTCCGACCTACCTTGCTGCGGACCGTCTTGCCGAGCGCCGGTTGGCTGCCGTGCGTGGGATGATTCGCACCTGGCCGCAACACCCACGATCATCAAAGTAGGGCGAGGAGAACTCGAATGACCGCACCGAGCAAATCTGCTGCTTCCGCCGCCTGGTACAAATGGGATCGCTGCCCCCCGGGCGCTGCCCTGAGTGAGTCCGATCCCGAGATTGCCACATTGATCTCGCGCGAAATCGAGCGCCAGAACGATGGACTCGAGCTCATCGCGAGTGAGAACTTCGTGTCGCCAGCCGTGATGGAAGCGATGGGGTCGCCGCTCACGAACAAGTACGCCGAGGGGCTGCCGCGGAAGCGATACTACGGCGGGTGCGAGGTCGTGGATGAAGTGGAGCAGCTCGCCATCGACCGCGCCAAGGAACTGTTCGGCGCCGAGCACGCGAATGTGCAGCCTCATTCAGGGGCGCAGGCAAACGCGGCGGTCTTCCTCGCGTTCCTGAAGCCGGGCGACACATTCCTCGGTATGGACCTGTCACAGGGCGGCCACCTGACGCACGGCAGCCCGGTGAACTTTTCCGGATTGCTGTACAAGGCGATCTCGTATGGCGTGAAGGAGGATGGCCTCCTCGACTACGACACGATGCGCGCGATGGCGCGCCAGCATCGGCCGAAGATGATCATCGCCGGCTACAGCGCGTACTCGCGCGCCATCGACTTCGCCGCGTTTGCGGAAGTCGCGCGGGAGATTGGCGCGACGTTTATGGTCGACATGGCGCACTTCGCAGGGCTGGTCGCGACCGGTGCGTATCCGTCGCCGGTGCCGCATGCAGACGTCGTCACGACTACGACGCACAAGACGCTGCGCGGGCCAAGGGGCGGGATGATCCTCTGCAAGGCTGAGCATCAGAAGGCGGTGGACAAGGCGATGTTCCCCGGGACGCAGGGCGGGCCACTGGAACACGTCATTGCCGCGAAGGCGGTTGCGTTTCGCGAAGCGCTGCGCCCCGAGTTCAAGCAGTACTGTGCGCAAGTCGTCGCAAACGCCCGCGCGCTAGCCGCGGCGCTCGCGGGGCACGGCCTGCACATCGTTTCGGGTGGAACCGACAACCACCTGATGCTCATCGACTTGCGCAGCAAGACCGAGGGACTGACGGGCAAGGTGGCCGAATCGGCTCTTGACCGCGCGGCCATTACAGTGAATAAGAATACCGTTCCAAAAGAGACGCAGAGTCCGTTCGTGACGAGCGGGATCCGCGTGGGAACCCCGGCCGTGACGACGCGCGGTATGGGTGAGTCAGAAATGCAGCGCATCGCTGAGCTCATGGATCGAGTGCTCGATGCTCCCGAGGATGCAACTGTGTCGAGCGATGTGCGAAAGCAGGTGCTGGAGCTGACGCGATCGTTCCCGCTCTACCCGTCCCTGTAGTCTGCTGGTAACCCCTTTCCCGATGTCTATGCGCCGCCTGTATGCCACCGTAATGCTCGCCGCCGCGGGCAGCGCGAGCTCGCTCGCCGCGCAGGGCGCGCTTTCGTCACAGACGTGGACGATGTGCACGACGGGCGGGTACCGGAGTTGCGGCACGCTGGCGCTGGCGACAGATGCGCGGCGGACAGGCGCGGTTCGGACCGGCACGTCGGTTTCGCTCCGGATCACGAATCTTCAGGGATCGCTCCCGGCCTTCGACAATACCCTCTGGTCGATTTTTCCGAGCTTCATTTTTCTCGGCCACTTTCCGGGCATGACGGGTACGGCGGCTGCCCAGCCGCTTACCCCGGTGCTGCCAGGACAAGTCGCGGAACCAAGCTCATGGGCTTGGCAGAGCGGGATGGCGCTGGACGCGGCTGACCTGCCGCTCTCATTCCTCCAGGTGTACTCGCCGTCATACCAGAGCACGATCGCCGGGTGTGCGCCCGTCGATCCGGTGCTTGGTCCCGATTCACCGTCGCTCTACACCTGCTCATCGGCGCAGTTCGCGACGTTTTCATTCGATTCGCCCGGCATCTTCGACGCCGATCAGTTCGAGGTGGCACGGCTCGAGTCGCAAGGCGTGACGGATCCCGCGGCCGATGACATCAGCG
>JBKJKH010000633.1:0-3939 GCA_046597595.1 Gemmatimonadaceae bacterium | reverse complement strand
GACCCTGTTCGCTGTTCGGCGCGCCCTGTAAGTTCCCCCTCCTGCTTAACCTTCCGCCTGGTCTTCGATGGCTCAGCTCGACCGCTTGATTTCCGTGATGGTCAGCAACCGCGCCGACGCGATTACGCTGATGGAGGACGACGTCGCCAAGATGGTCACTGGCGGCGAGCCGAAGCCCATGACCAAGTCGCCGGTCAATGCGGCGCAGTTTCTCGCGCTCATCAAGGAGATCGCGCCCCCCGATGCGATCAAGGCGCTGAACTCAGGCGCGCCGGCCACGTTCCGTCACGAGACGTCGGATGGCGTGTTCGTCGTGCGTGTTCGCCATGACGGCGCCAAGTGGATGTCCCATATCCGGGTGGATGATGACGGCGAGTTTCAGCGTCTTACCGGAACCTTCAAGGCGCTGACCGAGGATCAGGTCAGGTCCCCGACACCGATTGGCGTGCCGACGGTCGTCGCCCCTCCCCGCGCCTCCGTTGTGGTCACCGACGATCGCGCGGCTGCGGCGAAGGCGGGGATCGACGAACTGCTCAAGTTGCTCGTCGCCAAGGGTGGATCCGACTTGCACCTGCGGGTGGATGAGCCGCCCATTCTCCGCCTGCACGGCGAGATGCAGCGGCTCGATGACAGGCCGATCCTCACCAATGACTGGTTGACGGCGATGATCGACACGATCATGCCGCAGCGCAACAAGGACGAGTTCGCGGAGACGAATGACTCTGACTACGCGTACGAAATCGAGGGCGTGGCGCGCTACCGTGCGAATGCCGCGCGTGACCGGAAGGGTGTGGCTGCCGTGTTCCGGGTCATTCCCGCGAATGTCGTATCAGTGGAGCAGATGGGGATCAGCCAGGAGGTCATGAACCTCTGTTTCCTCACCAAGGGGCTGGTGCTCGTCACGGGTCCGACCGGCTCGGGAAAGTCGACGACGCTCTGTTCGCTCGTCGATCTCGTGAACCGGTCTCGTGCCGACCACATCATCACGATCGAAGATCCGATCGAGTTCGTGCATCCGAACAAGAACTGCATCCTGACGCAGCGTCAGGTTGGCGTACATACCGGCTCGTTCAAGAGCGCACTTCGTGCAGCGCTGCGCGAGGACCCCGACGTCATCCTCGTCGGCGAGCTGCGCGATCTGGAGACGACCGCCATCGCCATCGAGACGGCGGAGACGGGTCATCTGGTGTTCGGCACGCTGCATACGACGACGGCTGCGTCCACGATCGACCGCATCATCGACCAGTTCCCGGCGGATCGTCAGGACCAGGTGCGCACCATGCTTTCCGAATCCCTCAAGGGCGTCGTCTCGCAGGTGCTGTGCAAGAAGATCGGGGGCGGGCGCGTTGCGGTACGCGAGATCATGATTTCGACGCCGGCGCTCTCGAACCTGATTCGCGAGGGAAAGACGTTCCAGATTCCGTCGATGATCCAGACGTCGAAGAAGTTCGGCATGATCACGATGAACGACGCGCTCATCGATCTCGTGAACAACAAGATCGTCGAGCCGAAGGAGGCCTACATGAAGGCGACGGAGAAGACGGGCTTTCTCAACCTGCTTCGGAACGCGAGCCACGATACGAGCTTTGCCGAGGTGGACGATGACAAGCACGCGAAGGCGCCGGCGGGTGGAGCGGCGGCGGCGCGTCCGATGGCGGGAAAGCGATAAACCTCGACGAGTGACGGACACGAGTGACGACGAGTGACGTAGACGAGTGACGTAGACGAGTGAGACGCGTGACGAAAAATGCAGAGGGCCCCGCCGATTCTGGCGGGGCCCTTCTGTCTATGCACTCGTCGTCACTCGTGTCGATCACTCGTCGTGACTCTCCGGTCACTCGTCGCAGCGCGGCGTCAGCTAGTCTGTTCGGGAGTGGACTGTCCGCGCTGTTCCCCGAAATCGTCGCGTTCGGCCAGCGGAAGTTCGTACTCGACGCGCTCGCTGTAGCCATAGCCCCCAAGCACCTCGCCTCCACGCATGTAGTCGTGTCCGTAACCGCGGCCGTGGGGATAGCCCTCTGAATCCAAGGGCGCCTTCGAATCGCTCATGCGGATGCCTCCCGGCAAAAGAGTAGCAATTCCAATCTGGCGCGTTCGCGCCGCCCGCGCGACGGGTTGTAGTGATCAACCCGTATCTGATATACTTCCGGGCTATGGAAGTTCGCAATATCGCCATCATCGCCCACGTGGATCACGGCAAGACCACCCTGGTCGACAAAATGCTCAGGCAAGCTGGAGCATTTCGCGACAATCAGGTGGTCCAGGAGCGCGTGATGGACTCAAACCCGCTCGAGCGAGAGCGGGGCATCACGATTCTCGCCAAGAACACCGCCATCCGGTGGCACGATGTGAAGATCAACATCGTCGACACGCCGGGCCACGCCGATTTCGGCGGCGAGGTCGAGCGCATCCTGCGCATGGTGGACGGCGTGCTGCTCGTGGTGGATGCCTTTGACGGGCCGATGCCGCAGACGCGCTTCGTGCTCCGGAAGGCGCTCACGCTGGGCGCGACGCCGATCGTGGTCATCAACAAGATCGATCGTCCCGGTGCGGATCCCATGCGCGTGCATGACGAGGTCCTGGACTTGTTCATCGAGCTCGAGGCGACGGAGGAGCAGCTGAACTGTCCGGTCGTGTATGCCTCGGCGCGCGAAGGGGTCGCGACGATGGACATGGATGTGACGGCGGTTGACCTCGAGCCGCTGTTCCAGACCATCGTCTCGCATGTGCCGCCACCGCCGCGTGACGCGAGCGGGTCGTTCCAGATGCTCGTGTCCACGCTGGACTATTCGCCGTACCTCGGGCGTCTCGCCATCGGGCGCGTTGAGCGTGGAGTGGTGCACGTCGGTGACAACATCGCGTTGCTGCCGATGGAAGAGAGCCGGCCGATGGAGCGGGCGCGGGTCACGAAGCTGTATGCGTTCGAGGGCCTCGATCGGATCGAAGTGCAGAGCGCGGACGCGGGCGAGATCGTGGCGCTGGCCGGCATCGAGAACGTGGAGATCGGCCTGACGCTCTCCGACATTGAGCATCCCGAGCGGCTCGAGGGCATCGCGGTGGAGGAGCCGACGATCTCGGTCGATTTCATGGTGAACAATTCTCCCTTCGCGGGCAAGGAGGGGAAGTTCGTCACGTCGCGGCAGGTGAAGGAGCGCCTTGACAAGGAACTCGAGCGCAACGTCGCGTTGCGGGTAGACGACACCGAGGCGACCGATGCCTGGACGGTGAGCGGGCGCGGCGAGTTGCACCTGTCGATCCTGATGGAAACGATGCGCCGCGAGGGGTTCGAGTTTCAGGTGTCGCGGCCGCGCGTGATCACGCGCGAGGGGCCGAGTCGCGAGCGGCTGGAGCCGTACGAGGAGCTGGCCATCGACGTGCCGGAGGAGTTCCTCGGCGCGGTCATCGAGAAGCTGGGGCCGCGTCGTGCAGAGATGATCGAGATGAAGAATCCGGGGCAGGGCCTGGTGCGCATGCTCTACAAGATTCCGGCGCGTGGTCTTTTCGGCTATCGCTCGGAGTTCATGACGGACACGCGCGGCACGGGACTCATCCATCACCGGTTCCTCGAATACGGTGCGTGGGCGGGGCCGCTGGCGGGGCGCAGCCGTGGCACGCTGGTCTCGATGGAGAACGGGACGATTGTCGCGTTCGCGTTGTTCAACCTGCAGGATCGCGCGAGCCTTTTCGTCGCCCCTGGCGACCCGGTCTATGAAGGGATGGTGGTGGGTGAGAATTCGCGTCCGGGCGACATGGACGTGAATCCGACCAAGGAGAAGCAGTTGACGAACATGCGCTCGAAGTCGACCGATGAAATGGTCCGATTGGAGCCGCCGCGGGAGTTGACGCTGGAAGGCGCGCTGGAGTATATCGAAGACGATGAGTTGATCGAGGTCACGCCGAAGGCGATTCGGTTGCGGAAGCGTGTCCTGAGTACGATCG
>JBKJKH010000580.1:0-3371 GCA_046597595.1 Gemmatimonadaceae bacterium | reverse complement strand
GCTACTCGGGCTCTATGACCGTGATGTTCGTGTTCGTGTAGACGCAGATGTCGCCGGCAATCTTGAGCGACCGTGACACGATTTCCTTCGGCGAGAGCTGCGTGTTTTCCATCAACGCCCTGGCAGCGGCCTGGGCGTAGGAGCCGCCGGAGCCAATCGCCAGGATCCCGTCATCCGGCTCAATGACATCGCCGGTGCCGGAAATGATGAAGCCATTCTGGTTGTCCGACACTGCGAGGAGCGCCTCGAGTCTCCGCAGCACGCGATCGCTCCGCCAGTCCTTGGCGAGCTCCACGACCGCACGCGGAAGATTGCCGGGGTAGCGCTCGAGCTTCTCCTCGAACTTCTCGAACAACGTGAAGGCATCGGCGGCGGCGCCGGCAAAGCCGGCGACGAGCTTGCCGCCGCGCAACATGCGCACCTTGACCGAGTTGGACTTCACGACCGTGTCGCCCATCGTGACCTGCCCATCGCCGCCGAGGGCGACGCGGCCATCGCGGCGAACGGAAAGGATCGTGGTCGAGCGGATGCGGGGTAGTGTGCTGGCCATTCCTGAAATCTACCCGTGCAGCACGCGAAGTGGACGCGTCACGCGATCCGCCTGCGGCTGCCGCCTACCGGATGCGCGTCGGCGTCGATGCCGGAGGGGGAGGCGGTGGGTCGTCCCCCGTTTCCGCCCGCCGGGCAGGGCCGCGGAACGTCATCAACTCGCGGAGATACACGCGGTTGAGCACCGCGCCAAACACGATGGCGACAGCCCCGATGATGACCACGACATTGCTGTAGCGCCAGCTGTCCCGGCCCATCAGCGCGGCAGCCATGCACAAGACACCGAAGCCGAGGAGGGCTTCACCCCTGGGATGCCGCTCGGCACGCGCGCGGCGGCGGCGGTCTGGATGTGGCGCAGACGCATCGTCGCCGGTCCACGCGTCTACCAGAAATCCCACGCCTACCAGAGCGACAAGGATTCCCAGGATCAGGGGCACGATTTCCAGTTTCACGCAGCCAACTAAAGCAAGAGAAGTGCGAGGCCCGATTCAGGCGCGCGGATGAGACCGCTGATACACCTGCTTCAGCCGCTCAACGGAGGTGTGAGTATAGATCTGCGTCGTCGAAACCGAAGCGTGACCAAGGAGTTCCTGCACGGCGCGCAGGTCCGCGCCCGCATCGAGCAGGTGCGTCGCGAATGTGTGGCGCAGCGAGTGGGTCGACAGGCCGGCATCTTCGTCCAGCGCGTCCATGAATTTCGCCACGATCTTCTGCACTCCACGCGTAGACAGCCGCTTGCCGCTCGGCCCGATGAACACGGCGATGCGATCCGCCTTCGGCCCGACGCGCCGCAGGAGATCGTCGCGCTTCGCCTCGTAGTTCCGGATCGCCAGTTGTGCATGGTCACCGACGGGAATGATCCGCTCCTTCCGTCCCTTGCCGCGCACCTTCACCTGTTGCGATACGAGGTCGACATCCATGAGGTCGAGTCCGCATAACTCGGAAAGGCGCATTCCCGTCGAGTAGAACAGCTCGAGGATCGCGAGATTGCGCACATCTCCGAACCGCCCCTCCATCGCGCGTGCTTCGGCTCCCTGGAACAACAGGTCGATCTGCGCGCGGTCGAGGTAGCCCGGGAGATACTTGTCCTGCTTCGGGCTCCCGACGGCACGTGCCGGATTGGAATCGACCTGTTCATTGCGGTGCATGAAGCGGTAGAAGCTGCGCACGGCGGACAGCGCGCGTGCACTCGAGCGCTTGCTCAGCTTCTTGCGCGCCAGGTGCGCAAGAAAGCCACGCATCCCAAGGCGATCCACGCTTTGCCAGGACCACTGGCCGGCGCCATAGTGCGCGCTGAGGAAGGTCGTGAACTCCTCGAGATCGCGAGTGTAGGCGACGAGCGTATGCGGGGAGACGTCGCGCTCCTTCTCCAGATGCGCGAGAAAGTCGGTGACGTCGGAGGTCACGTGGCGACTGGAGAGGCGAGCGACTCGCGCCACCGCATCATCTCCGCGAGGGCACGTTCGGCGATCATCTCGCGCTTCTTCCGCTTGTCCTTCACGCGCTGCGGCAGGTCGTCGACCAATCCGAAGTTGGCGTTCATCGGCTGGAAATGCTTTGGATCTGCTTCACGCATGTAGCGATACAGCGCGCCAAGCATTGTCGTTGGCGGAGGCACGAGGGGCTCCTCGCCGTTCAGCATCCGGGAGAGGTTGATGCCGGCGACCAACCCGGTGGCGGTACTTTCCGTGTATCCCTCGACGCCGGTGAGCTGGCCCGCGAAGAGCACACATGGGTCATCGCGCAGCGAGAGGTGTGGTGTGAGTGACGCTGGCGCGTTGAGATACGAGTTCCGGTGGATCGACCCGAAGCGCAGAAACTCGGCCTCTGCCAACCCGGGGATCATCCGGAATACGCGCGATTGTTCGGGATAGCGAAGACGGGTCTGGAATCCGACAATGTTCCACATCTGGCCGGCGCGATCTTCCTGGCGCAGCTGCACGATGGCGTGCGCCTCCCGCCCGGTACGTGGATCGCGCAGCCCAACCGGTTTCATCGGGCCGAAGCGGAGCGTTTCACGACCGCGACGCGCCATTTCTTCAGCGGGCATGCAGCCCTCGAAGTAGGGCACCTTGTCGAACTCGTGCGCGGTGGCCAGGTCCGCTGCCGTCAGCGCGTCGAGAAAGGCTTCGTACTCGTCGTGCGTGAACGGACAATTGAGATATGCGCCCTCGTCACCAGCGCCCTCCATGGTTTCCTTGCCATAGCGGGAGGCGCGGAACACAACCGACTGATCGATGGAATCGGCGGCGACGATGGGCGCAATCGCGTCGTAGAACGCCAGCGACTCGACCCCAAGTCGTGCCCGGATCGCTTCCGCTAGTGCACTCGACGTAAGGGGGCCGGTGGCAATGATGCCGGGCGATGGCAGGGACGTCATCTCCTCACGCACGACGGTTATGTGCGGATGCGCGGTCACTTTTTCGGTGACTGCCGCGGAGAATACATCGCGGTCCACGGTCAGGGCGGAGCCGCCCGGAACCCGGGCAAGGTCCGCGCACTCGAGGACGATGGAGCCGAGCGTTCGCATCTCGGCCTTCAACAGGCCATGTGCGTTTGAGGTCTCGGTGCTCTTGAAGGTGTTGGAGCACACAAGTTCCGCGAGGCGCTCGGTCTTGTGCGCTTCCGTGCCCTGCACGGGGCGCATTTCGTGGAGGACCACCGTGTGGCCGCGCCCGGCGAGCTGCCAGGCAGCTTCGCTTCCTGCGAGGCCGCCACCCACGATGTGCACCGTCACCCCGCCAGCGCCTCCGGCTCTTCCTTCTTCGGCGCATCCCACTCGTTGGCGCACTTCAGGCATTTCCGGTAATCGCCGCGCGTCT
>JBKJKH010000505.1:0-4809 GCA_046597595.1 Gemmatimonadaceae bacterium | reverse complement strand
CTTTCCACGTCTTCACCGTGGAGAGCGGCGACGACGAGAAGGCGAGCGCGGTGGCGGCCGGATCCTCGAGCGGATTATAGTCGGGGAGGAAGGTGGCGATGCCGACGTTCCAGTCATGCACTCCGTGGATGTCCACTCCCGCCGCGAAGAGCTGTGGGTCGCGCGTGAGACCCATTGCGGTGAGGTAGCCGCCGTATGAGCCGCCCCAGAGCGCAATGCGCTTCGGGTCGACGTCGGGGCGCGCGGCGAGCCAGCGGCCCGCTGCCGCCAGGTCACGGTACTCCGTTGCACCAGCGGCGCCGTAGCCGATCGCCTCTCGGAACGCCATGCCGTAGCCGATGCCGCTCCGGTAGTTGACACTGAGGACGATGTAGCCCTTGCTCGCGAGATGCTGGTTAAAGGCGTAGGCGTTGTTGTAGTAGCTACCGTAATTCCATCCGAGGAGCATCTGGCGGCGGGACCCGCCGTGGAAGAAAATGGCCGCCGGCCGCTTCTCTCCGGGCTTGAGGTCAGATGGGAGAAACAGCTGCGCCGGGATGCGCATGCCGTCCGTCGCCGAGAGCATCACTGCCTGTGGTTCGACCATCGCGCTCACGGGGAAGTCGGCGGGAATGGTTCCCGGCGCCAGCTCACGCGGCGCGGTGCTGCCAACGGCGATCACTGCATGCGCGGGCTTCCTGGCGCCGGAGCGGAACCATGCAACCGCGGCGCCGTCGCTGGTCATGGCGGCCTGCCACTCGATGTCCTTTCCCGTTGTGACTGCGACGGCTGGCCCTCCGGCGACGGGCGCACGCCAAATGTCGCGGCGGTCGATGTCTCCCTGGTTGGAGTTATACAGGACGTGCCTGCCATCAGGTGTGAGCGCGACATACTCCACTTCGAACTCGCCCGGTGTCAGCAGCATAGGCTGCCCGCCATTCGCGGAGATCGAGTAGAGGCTCGTCCATCCGCTGCGCTCCCACGGAAATACGAGCCGGCCACCCGCGCCCCAGCTGAGCGGGGCTCCGACGATGTCACGGAAGGCGCTACCCATGCCGGGGAGAGCGGTCCAGATGGCGGTTGCCTGCCCGGTTCGCGCGTCAGCTACCATGATGGACCAGGGCTGCGCACTACGTACCGGCTTGAAGAGCGTGAGTCCGGAGGCGGTCGGAATTCGCACGAACGCGATTCGCGCGCCGTCGCTCGACCACACAGGACCCATGTCGCTGTCAACTGATGGCGCGATCCACTTCACCCTTTTCGACTGCACGTCGAGAACGCCGATGAAGGCGTGATCCCCGCGACCGCTGACGAATGCAATGCGGGATCCATCGGGTGACCAGCGGAGCGAAGTCGCGTTGCCGCGCAGCGTCGCGACCTGCGTGGGCTCCTTGCTGCCGTCCAATGGTGCGGACCAGATCTGGCCGCGTCTCACGAAGGCGAGCCAGCCACCCTTTGGCGCTACGGCGAGTCCCGTCCCCTGACCGATTCGAACGGGAGCGCCGCCATTCGCGGCAATCCTCCAGAGCGCTTGCTCAGCGCCGGCTGGATCCGTCGTCGGGTTAGGCGATTCGCCGGCGCGGTTGGCACCGCCGCCGCGTACGAAGAAGATTGACGTCGCATCCGGGGACCAGTCGAGGCCTCCGATGTCCTGGCCATCATCCCCCGTGTAGGCGGTGATCTGCCGTCCGCGGTACTCCGGCGGCGAGGCGACCCAGATGTTGCGTGCGCCTTGATCGTTCTGTACCCATGCCAGCAACGCGCCCGTGGGGGCCGCGGACAGCGCACTTGGAAACGGCGCCGACATCAGTTTCTCGATGGGAATAGGCTGTTGGGCACTGAGTCGCGCTGAACCACACAGCAGAGCGACGAGCACGAGCATGCGCGAGGAATGGCGGACGAACATGGAATCTCCCAAATGGAGGGGACCGAATGATACCGCGGCGCGCGGCGCGAAGGTGGTGCTGGCGACGTTGGTGCACGGGGCGTATCGTGGCACACCTCACACTACATACTGCAGACATGCTCACTTTCCGCCATGCCCGCCACGCGATCGTCACGGCCCTCATCGCCGCATCGCCGCTCTCCGCGCAGCAGGCGCCAGCGTCACCGTGGGTTCAGGAAAGCGTTGCATCGGCACGACTCAATGAAGCGAGGCCGGTGTTCGTTGTGACACCCGCGAATTATCACGGCACGACCGAACGCTTTCCCGTGCTCGTTATTCTCGACGCGAATGATCGCGACCAGTTCCTGCTCGCGGTCGCCAATGTGGGCTTTCTCGCCAATCGCGGCGCGATACCGCAGATGATCATCGTTGGCATTCCGAACGGTTCCGACCGCACGCACGACCTCACTCCGGTCGCGACGGGAGCGACTGCGATACAGTTCCCGTCCGCCGGTGGCGCAGCCGACTTCACGGGCTTCCTCGTGGACGAAGTGATGCCACACATCCGTGCGCTATACCGCACGCTTCCCTCGACCATTCTCGCAGGCCATTCGTTCGGTGGATTGCTGGCCCTCGACGTCGCGGCAACTCGTCCGGGGGCATTCACCGGAATCGTCGCGATGAGTCCCGCGCTGTGGTGGAATGATTCGACGAGCGTCGTCACGTATGCGGACATGATCGCGAAATCGCCGGCGCCGCAGCGCTTGTTTGCAACGAGCGGAGGGCTCGAGCCGGAGATCGACCGCACGACGCAGCGGTTCGCGCGGCGCCTCGAATCGTTGAAATCAGCGACGGTCGCGTTCGCATACCGCAACTATCCCGGAGACTCGCACGGCCTTACGCCGGGGCCAAGCCTCGTCGATGGCTTGCGATTCATCTTTGATCCGATTGCGGTGACCAGCCTGCCGGTCTCCACGCTGGGCCCCAACTCGGACTCGGCAGCCGTGGTGAGGGCCGTGCTCGAGACGGAGCAGCGCTACGCGCGCGGTGCCCGCGTTTTTGGCATGTCCGAGCGCCTGCCGGAGAACGTGCTGAACGGACTGGGATATGGTGTGCTCCAGATGCTCAAGAAACCGTCGCTCGCTGTATGGGTGTTCAAGCGAAATGCGGCGCTCTATCCCGAATCTGCAAACGTCTTCGACAGCCTTGGCGACGGCCTGCTCGCGCAGGGCGATACGAATGGCGCACGGGTTGCGTTCCGCACTGCGGTGGACATCGCGACCAGAACGCGCGACCCGGTGATGAGCGAGAGCCGCCGCAAGCTCGAGCTACTCGGGAAATCGCCCTGAGCATGGGCGGAGTCCGTCAATGTGCGCGAAGCGTCTCCTCGAGTTGCTTCTCCCGCAGGTATAAATAGAGCGGAAGCCCCGAGGAGACGCCGATCACGAGATTGGCCAGCAATGGCATCCAGAGATGGCGCACCGCGGCCATGCGCCCGTCAGTCAGGACGAGCACCCACAGGACGAGACTCGACACGATGACATCGAGGGCGACAACCGCCCCGGCGCGCACCGAGAAGGCCTGCTGAAAGAACAGCGGGATGTCGAGGCCGTGATCCCGAACAAAGGGCACAAGTTGTGTCGCGGGCAGGACTGTGCCGAGCACGAAGAGTGCGAAATAGACGTGCCTGAGATTCTTCATGATGCGTTCATCTCCACGATCCGGCGTTCGAGAAAGCGGCGCTCGGGCTCCTGTCGCGCCAGCGCCAGTGCACGACTATACGATGCGTGCGCGTCTTCCAGCCGGCCGAGTCGTCGGCACAGGTCCGCGCGCGCTGAGTGTGCGAGATGGTAGTCGGCAAGGTCGCCGCGCGCGAGGATGGCGTCGATGAGCGCCAGACCCGCAGCCGGCCCGTCGCGCATGGCAACCGCAGCAGCGCGATTCAGCTCGACCACCGGCGACGGGTCTGCCCGTACGAGCACCTGGTACAAGGCAACGATCTGTCCCCAGTCAGTCGCGTCTGCTGTCGCGGCCTCGGCATGCACCGCGGCGATCGCCGCCTGGATCGTGTACGGGCCGAATCGACGCGACCCGATCGCGCGCTCCGTGAGCGCCGTGCCTTCCGCAATCTGGCCGCGATGCCACAGCGAACGGTCCTGCGCATCCATCAACACGAGCTCTCCATCGTGTGAGCTGCGTGCGGCCCGCCGTGACTCATGCAGCAGCATCAGCGCGAGGAGACCCATCGCTTCGGGTTCCGGAAGCAGGTCGACGAGCAGTCGCCCAAGGCGAATCGCCTCGAGGGAGAGGTCGTGTCGCGTCAGTGTCGCACCGGACGACGCCGAGTACCCTTCGTTGAAAACGAGATAGATGACGTGCAGAACGCTATCGAGCCGATCAGGGAGATCGGCATGTGAGGGCACCTGATACGGAATGCGCGCATCGCGAATCTTGCTCTTTGCCCGGACGATGCGCTGTGCGACGGTTGACGGTGTCGTCAGGAAAGCGCGCGCGATCTCCTCGGTCGTGAGGCCGCACACCTCGCGCAGGGTCAACGCGAGCTGGGCATCGGGCTGGAGTGCGGGATGACAGCACGTGAAGATCAACCGTAGCCGGTCGTCCTCCACTGCGTCGTCGTCTGCTTCGTCATCCGTGCCCGCATCCTCGCCGAGACGTGCGGCAATGTCGGTGAGCGATGCGTCGAAACGCGACCGGCGGCGCAAGGCGTCAATCGCCTTGAACCGGCCGGCTGACACCAACCATGCGCGCGGGTTGGCGGGAAGCCCTTCCACAGGCCATCGCTCCACTGCGGCGACAAAGGCGTCGTGCAGCGCCTCCTCGGCAAGCTCGAAATCGCCAAGGAGGCGAATCAGCGTGGCGAGGACGCGGCGCGATTCCGAGCGGTAGAGTGCATCCACCGTTTCGTGAATCTGTCGTGCCGCATC
>JBKJKH010000422.1:0-3772 GCA_046597595.1 Gemmatimonadaceae bacterium | reverse complement strand
CACGATCTCCGGCGACGCGGCGCGCACGTCATCCCATGTCATGCGCCGCGAATCAGCGCCGGGCTGGCCGAGCGGGTCGTGTCCGCCGGCCATGTGCACCATTTCCGGCACCCAGTGGCCGCCGCAAAACAGCGGGTCCGTCCACTCGAGAAACACAACGCGGCGCAGCGGGGCGCCGCTGATCGCATCGGCCACCCTGGCGATACGCGCACGATTGTCCGCGACCAGTGCCTGCGCTGCGTCCACGCGCCCGAGCGCAACGCCGACATCGAGAATGTTCTGCTCGATCTCGGCCACGTTGCGCGGGGTGAGAAACAGGATCTCCGGCGTATTTGGAAAGTCGCGAACGGCCCGGCTCAACTCATTGCCGGATGGCGCACACACCTTGCAGAGATTCTGCGTGAGAATCACATCCGGCCTGAGCTCGCGCAGCAGCACCTCGTCGATGAGGTACATGCTCGCGCCACTCGCCATGTGATCGGCAACAGCCTTGTCCGTTTCCTCGGACGAGAGTCCATCGAGTGCGAGACTCGGCCGGCTCACGATCGGCAATGTCTCCACACCGGCGGGGAAATCACACTCATGCGAGCGGCCAACAAGCTCTGCGCCTGCGCCGAGCGCATGGGCGATCTCGGTTCCGGCTGGAAGAAAGGAAACGACGCGTGGCATACGAGAACTCTCTCCGTTGTGGCGCGCCGAGTTATGGCAACAGGTCGGCGTACATGAATCGACCATCCCTGAGAACACGGTCGCCCACTCGATAGGACACTGGCGATCCGAAAATGGGCCCCGCTCCGACAAAGGTGTGAAATTCGCCGCGCTCGCCGCAGGGGTCGGCAGCGGGTGGGAGGTCGGCAAGAAGCGCATGATCGTAGGCGCGCCCGGCAAAGGCGCCGTCTATTTGCGTCGTGTCGACGCATACCAGCGTCGCCTCGAAGCCGCGATCGATGAAGGTGCGCGCGAGTGCACTCGTGTCCCGTCCCCACAACGGAAACTTCACCGCCAGCCCGCTGCCAGCGAGCAGCGTCTCGCGATAGCGGCGAACATCCTCCAGAAAGAGATCGCCGAATGCAACCCCGTTCAGGTCGGGATGCACGTTGCGCGCCCGAGCCAGCCCGAGATGGAATGCGGCTTCATACGCATCGTTCGATGCACCCGGCTCCAATGCAATCTCGTAAAGTGGGAGTTTCAGCTGTCGCGCCTGGGCCTCCAGCAGCTCACGACGGACGCCGTGAATACTGATGCGGTCGTATTCATTCGTGACGCTGGTGAGCAGGCCGACGACGTTCACCGACGCATCTCCACGGAGTGCGTCGAGGGCGAGCGCACTGTCCTTGCCGCCGCTCCAACTCAGGAGCGTTGACGCCGCCATCGTGATCAGATGTGCTACTCCATCCCCAGTGCCACCAGCGGGCCTACCCCGGCCGCGCCTTCCGGGGTAGTGAGTAGTGCCTCGAAGCGGTCGTGCGGCATCGGTACGGCGCGAAGATCAAAAACTTCCGCGAAGGCCGTCGTCATTGCTGTCCGCGCGTCGTCCATCGGGACGTCGCGGCCCAGCTCCCGTTCGACGGATGTCATCTCGACACCTCCAATGCCGCACGGCACGATGAGGTCGAAGTACTGGAGGTCTGTGCTCACATTGAGCGCGAAGCCGTGCCAAGTGACCCAGTCGCGTGCATGGACGCCGATCGACGCGATTTTCCTCCCATTCGTCCACACACCCGTGAGTTTCTCGCGGCGTTCCGCTGCAATGCCGAGCGCGGCGAGACCTCGTATCAGCGCCTCCTCGACCTGCCGCAGATACCAGTGCAGGTCCTGCCTGTGCCGCTTGAGGTCGACGATCGGGTAACCAACCAGCTGCCCCGGTCCGTGGAAGGTGACATTTCCCCCCCGCTCTACCTCGGCGAACAATTCGACGCCACGCGCCGCGAGATGCGCGGGCGTGGCAATGAGGTGTCCTTCCTTTGACGATCGCCCGAGCGTAACGACGGGGGAATGCTCGACGAGCAGGAGCAGGTCCTGGTCAAGCGCACCGCGGATCCGCGCGCGCGCTGCCGCGCGCTGGATTTCGAGCGTTTCAGCGAAACCACGCAGGCCCAGGTCGTGGACGAGCAGGTCAGGCATGAATCATCTTGCCGAGCGAATCCAGCGCGGCTTCAGCCACCGCTTCGCTCAGCGTGGGATGCGCGTGTATCGCGAGATCCACTTCTTCCACCGTGAACTCGTTCTCGCGTGCGACTGCGAGTTCGTGAATGAGCTCGGTGGCATGCGCGCCGATGATGTGTGCTCCCAGGATCTCCCCGTACTTCGCGTCCCGGATGATCTTCACGAACCCATCAGTCTCACCCGAAGTCCGCGCGCGCCCGTTGGCCGAGAAGGGAAACTTCCCGACCTTGTAGTCGAGCTTCTGCTCCTTGCATTGCTGCTCCGTGAGTCCGATGGAGGCGACTTCCGGATGGCAGTACGTCGCGTTCGGAATGTTCCCGTAGTTCACTGGATGCGTCTTCTGCCCTGCAAGCATCTCCGCGAGGACATGCCCTTCGCGGCTCCCCTTGTGCGCAAGCATCGGCGGACCGGCCACATCACCGATGGCATAGATCCCCTTGACCGACGTCTCGAACTTGTCGTTGATCTTGATGAACCCACGGTCGGTGAGCTGCACGCCAAGCTCCTTGATCCCGACCTCCTCGACATTCGGCGCGCGTCCCGCGGCGACGAGAACCTTTTCCACTTCGAGCTCAGTCTTCTGGCCGTTGGCCTCGAGCGACATCTTCACGCTGGACTTTCCAATCTTCACGCCACTGAGCTTCGCGCCGGTGACGACGTCGATCTTCCGCTTCTTGAAGGCGCGCTCGAGTTCCTTCGAGCAGTCCGCATCCTCGAGGGGAAGGATGACGGGCAACACTTCAATGAGCGTCACCTGCGTGCCGAAGGCATTGAAGACGTCGGCAAACTCGCATCCGACCGCGCCCGCACCCACAACCGCCATCGTCTTTGGCGCCTTCTCGAGGACGAGCACGTCGTCGGACGACAGCACCGTCGTCTTGTTCAACTCGAGACCAGCCTGCGGCAGCCCCTTCACGCGCGAGCCCGTCGCGATCACGATCGCTTTCTTCGCTTCGTGCTTTTCTTCCTTGCCGTCTGCCGTCTTCACGGTGACGGTATTCTTCGCAGTCACGCGCCCGTTACCCCGGATGGACGTGATCTTGTTCTTCTTCATGAGGAACTCGACGCCTTTGCTGTTCTGGGCGCTGACGTCGCGCGAGCGCTTCATCGCGGGCGTGAAGTCGAACGAGAGCTCGCCCGTGGTGACACCATGCTTCCCGGCATCCCGTACCTTGTTGGCAACCGATGCGCTTTCCAGCAGCGCCTTTGCGGGAATGCATCCCCAGAGCACGCAGGTGCCGCCGAGGCCTTCGCGCTCGATGATGGCGGTTGAGAGGCCGAGCTGGGCGCAGCGGATGGCGCCCACATAACCGGCGGGCCCGCCACCAATGAAGATCACGTCGAACGAAGGCATTGCAGTCAGGGGGTGGTGGGGACGTGGGGTCAAGCTATTCCGTTGGCGGAAAAACCAATTGGCCGCAGATCTACGCAGATGAAACGCAGATGAAACAGAACAAACGGGCGAAATTCAAAATCGGTAAGCTGCCGATTGACGCACTCTACTCGCGGAAAAAGACTCTCAGGAGCTTCTCATCTGCGTTTATCTGCGTGAATCTGCGGCAAAAACGCCCTTTCTAGCACCCTGCTAGAAGACGAGCATGAGCGG
>JBKJKH010000346.1:0-5678 GCA_046597595.1 Gemmatimonadaceae bacterium | reverse complement strand
TGGTGTCCATAAGAAGAATGCGCCGACCATCCGGTTCCCTCGTCCTCTCGCTGTGCTTCCACGCCGTGCTCGGCGTGGTCGTCCTGCGTGCGGTCCTGGGCTCCGGAGCGTGGCTTCAGGTACCGCAACAGGCGTCGTCGAAGCCTGTTGAGGAGACGGTGCGTTACATCGGCCTGGCGGGGCGTGTCGCGCCAACGCCGGTCGCTGGACGCGAAGGCGGCAATGATGTCCCGGAGCGGAAGCGCGCGACGCGACCTCTGTCCGTTCCGCCCGCGCCGACGAGCATTCCCAGCACCCTTCCACCAGCGCCAGTCGCCACCGCTCCGGTGGAGCCGCCCGCGGGCTACGGTCCGCTGGTGGGACGCGGTGGTCCGCTTCGCGGGATCGAACCGGCGTACACCGACCAGCGCGTGTGGACAGATCTGGTCAACGCGCCCTCGCTGCCGAAGACGTCGAAGCAGCGTGTGGACAGCGTGATCGCCGATCGATTCAGCCAGATCCAGGACTCATTGCGCGTCGCGCAGGCTAACAAGGGTCGCGATCCCGGGGACTGGACGGTGGAGAAGGGTGGCTACAAGTGGGGAATGGATCCCAAGTTCATCCGGCTCGGGCCCGTGAGCATTCCCACCACGCTGCTCGCGCTGCTGCCGATGAACAAGGCACTGCAGGGCAACGTGTTCGCGGCGGAGCGCAGGCGGCAGCAGGATGCGTGGAGCCGCGAGATCAATGAGCAGGCGCAGCGCTCGCTCAACGAGGATGAGTTTCGCGTTGCGGTGAAGCGGCTGCGCGAGCGCAAAGAGAAGGAGCGGATGCAGCGCAAAGGTGAGCGCGAAACGATCGCTGGTCCGAGCGGGAGCGAGTAGCGCTCCGACGGAGCGCTCCGACGGAGCGCTACGACTCCAGCTGGTCCGGGACTTTCAGCATCGCTGGTCCCCTGTCATGCATTGACCGGAACACGCCGCAGACGACGCCCAGCACTGCGAAGTCGTCCTGCGGGCCCACCACGAGATCGTCATCGTCGGGTCCGGACGATTCCAGCACGATGGAGGCGCCACGGTGACGCAGCGTCTTCACGACCGCGCCGTCCGCGAGACGCGCGGCAATGATTTCGCCATCCCGCGCGCGCGCCGAGGGGTTCACGAATACGAAATCCCCGTCGCAGATCCCTCGCCCAGTCATGCTGTCTCCCGCAACCTTGAGCGCAAACACGTCATCGCTCGGGAGGAAGCGGCGCTCGATGGTGAGGAAAAATGAGCGATGTTCGGGCATGAGCGGCACTGGGCCTGCCGCAACACGCCCGTAGTATGGGACAGGCTGCGTTCCGGTCCCGGTCGCAAAGCCGAGCAGTCGCACGCCGCGTGAACGAGACGGATCTCGCTCGATGAACCCCTTGTTCGCGAGGGACTGCAGCAGGTCGGAGACCGTCTTCGTCGATTTGATCCGGAAGCGCTTCCCGATCTCACGAATGCTCGGCTGGTACGTATTCTCCGCGAGGAAATCGAGGAGATAGTGATACACGCGCCGTTCGACGGCCGTCAGCGTGTCGTTCATGCCCCGCTCCGCCCGTAGAGGATTCTTCATCCTCGAAAAGGTCTTCTGGCCTGCAACCGGCCGCAACAATAGAACACGCGCGCCTCGCGCACAACATGCGCTCTCTCACAAATCGCGAATGTTGCTGGAACGTGACAACTTCCTAAACACTCGTTTGCCGCCTAACCGCTGGAATCGTGTCAGGGCTCGCCGTCGGGGCGGCGCAGAAAAGTCGTTGCCGCATCGAGGCGCCGCAGGGTGAGATCCCGTCCCATCAGGACCAGGACATCGAAAATACCCGGACTCACGGTCAGGCCGGTCAATGCCACGCGAAGCGGCTGGAAGAGCTTTCCTCCGGAAACACCGCGCGCCTCGGCGAGCTGACGCAGGTCCTCTTCGAGCGCCGCGGTGCCCCATTCCGCCTGCGCACCCAGCCGTTCGCGCAGTGCGCCAAGTAAATCGGCCGTCGCGCCACGGTCCTTCCACTGCTTGGCGACGGCATCCGGATCATAGGGAATTTCGCCCGGGAAATACGGTGCGGCCTGGCGCACGATGTCGTCGAGTGTGCGTGCGCGGACACGAAGGAGATCGAGCAACTGGCGGTACCAGTCCGATCGTTCCGCGAGCATTTCTCGCGTGGCGAGGCCGGCGGCGAGGATGGCGGGCGTGATGCGCGGCTCCAGGTCCTCGAGCGAGACGCGCGACAGGTGCTGGCCATTCATCCATTCGAGCTTCTTCGGATCGAAGATGGCGGCTTTCTTCTGCAGGCCATCGGCGGAGAACAATTCCGTCATGTCCGCGAGCGTCATGACCTCCCGGTCGCCGCCGGGCGACCAGCCGAGAAGCGCAAGAAAGTTCACCATCGCCTGCGGCAGGATCCCCATGTATTGATAGTCGCCGACCGCCGTGGCGCCGTGTCGCTTGCTGAGCTTCTTGCCGTCCGTGCCATGGATCATCGGCAGGTGCGCGAAAACGGGCAGGTCGTGGCCCAGGGCGCGATAGAGCAGGATCTGCTTGGGAGTATTGGAGATGTGGTCATCGCCCCGCATCACGTGCGTGACGCGCATCGCGATGTCGTCTGACACCACGGCCATGTTGTAGATGGGCGTGCCATCGGAACGCAGGACGACGAAATCCTCGATGTCCTTGTTGGGGAAGGTGATGTCGTCATGCACCATGTCCATCCACGACGTGGTGCCCTCGGGTATGCGGAAGCGGATGACGGACGGCTCTCCGCCAGCCACGCGACGCGCGACTTCGTCCGCGGGGAGGCGATCACAGCGACGGTCGTACTTGAACGCATCCTTGCTCGCCTCGGCCGCCTTGCGTCGCTGATCGAGTTCGGCTGGCGTGCAGAAACAGCGGTAGGCGGCGCCGGTCTCGAGCAATCGACCCGCGTCGTGCGCATGACGCTCGACATTGGCGCCCTGGAACACCACGTCTTCATCCCATTGCAACCCGAGCCACGTGAGTCCCTCGAAAATCGCGGCGGTACTCGCGTCGGTGCTGCGCGCCTTGTCAGTATCCTCGATTCGCAGGAGAAAGACACCGCCGACCTTGCGGGCGTAGAGCCAGTTGAAGAGGGCCGTCCGCGCTCCGCCGACGTGGAGGTAGCCGGTTGGGGAGGGCGCGAAGCGGAGGCGGGGCGTGATCATGCGCGGGGCAAATGGGGCGCTGGGTCTTACGGGAGCGGAAACTTAACGGTAGGGTGGCGGTGATCATGCGCAGAACTCTGTTCGGATGCCTGATGCTGGCGAGTCTCGGCGGGTGCGGCGAGGCCAGTCTTGCCCCGCTCCCGCTGGACGTCGGCATCGCGGCCAGCCGCCTCACGGCGGCGCCCGGGGACTCCATCAATTTTCTCGTGACGGCAGCGGGCGGTCGCTTGATTGGTGTCGAAGCCTCGTTTGGCGACGGCGCGATGGAGCAATACAACACGGCGGGTTCGCGCACTGCGCGTGTGACGTTTCGCCACGCCTACGTCGGCGCGGGGACGTACATCGTGGAGGCGACCGTGACCGATGCGGCGGCGGGGAGCAAGAGCGCCACGCTCGAGGTCCGCGTCAACTAGCGTCAACCAGCGTCAATTAGCTTGACCGGCCCTGCGGCGAACCGTATCGTGCGGCACACGTTACACGCCTCGTCGGCACTACCTGGTGCGCTCGTCCAGCGCCCTGTCCGCATTTGCACGGCCGGTTTACCGGGATCGATGCAGCATTGCTGTGGTGCCATTCCGGCGCCGGTACGGAACTCCAAACGCGGGGAGTTGCCTATGCGTGGTTCAGGGATCCGAGAAATAGGACTCGGCGTTCACCGTTGCATGAGCGCCATCGTGGCGCTGACGCTCAGCGCGAGCGTGCTGAGCGCCCAGTCGGCCGGCACAGTCGGCGGCAGGGTGACGGGCGAGAGCGGGCAGCCGCTGGCGAATGCGCAGGTGCTGTTGGTGGGCACTGGCCTCGGAACGCGGACTGGCGACAATGGCCAGTATTCCATCGTCAACGTCCCGGCGGGCCTGTACCGTGCCCGCGCGCAGCTGATCGGCCACCGTCCGAGCGAGCAGGCGGTAACAGTCGCTGCCGGGCAAACGGCAACGCGCGATTTCTCCCTCAAGCTGCAAGTATTGGGTCTCGACGCGCTAGTCGTCACCGGCACGGCGAGTTCGGCGAGACAGCGCGAGGTGGGGAATAGCGTCGCGCAGATCAACATGGCGAAGCTGCCGGAGTCGCCCGCCTCCGTGGGCGACTTGCTGCAGGGCAAGGCCGCAGGCATGCAGGTGATGCCGAGTTCCGCGTCGGCGGGCAGTGGCTCGATGATTCGCCTTCGCGGGAATGTGAGTGTGGCGATGAGCAACCAGCCGCTCATCTATGTGGATGGCGTGCGCCTGCGCAGCGACGGCTATCAGCGCAACGTGCCGCCGACCGGTTCCGCCCTGCGGAGCGGCAACGACGTTGCCAGCCCGCTCAACGACGTGAATCCGAACGACATCGAGCGCATCGAGATCATCAAGGGCGCGGCGGCCGCCACGCTGTACGGAACGGAAGCAGCGGCGGGTGTCATCCAGATCTTCACGAAGGGTGGTCACAGCGGGCGTCCGCAGTGGACGATGCAGGTTGACCAGGGCTTCGCGCGTGCCTTGCCGTTCGGTCCGGACGCGAGCACCGCGCCGCCGAGCGACACGATTCCCCAGATATACCGCGACAGCTTTCCGGCACGATTTGCTGGGCTGCCGAATGTCGGCGTGTCCCGGGCCGGCGGCACGTCGCAATACCTGTTCATCGATCCGTGGCTCCGCAACGGATACCGGCAACGCTACTCCCTGTCGGTCGGCGGTGGTGGCGAAGCGCTCCGCTATTTCGTGTCGGGCACGATGAGCGACGAGGACGGCGTCCTGCCGAACGACAACGAGGCGCGCAAGGTTGTGCGCGGCAACTTCTCGTTTGCACCGGTCGCCAACCTGCTGCTGTCGTGGAACACGTCGTTCACGAAAGACAACGTGTCGAATACGGCGGCGGGTAACAATGCGCACGGACTCACGCTGAATGCGTTCCGGCGAGACAGGAATTACAACGCGAACGACCGTCCCGAGTCGGTCGAAAAGCTGTTGAACCAGGAGCTTACGAGTGACATCGACCACCTGATTTCTGGCGGTACGGTCTCTTGGAGCCCGCTGGCGAATTTCAGCAACAAGTTCACGGTCGGCTACGACCTGGCGCAGATCGAGAACCGCAACCTCCGTCCCTTCGGATTCATCCTCGCGCCGACGGGCATTATTTCGAATCGCCGGAACAGCTATCAGACGTTGACGTTTGACTATGCGGGAAGTTTAGCGCTCAGCATTCGGCCCGGGTTGCGCAACACCCTGTCGTTTGGTGGACAGAGTGTCACGACCGACAGCCGCGAGACTTCTGCATACGGCGAGAATTTCCCTGGCCCCGGCCAGCCGACGGTCACGAGCGGCGGAACGACGCTGGGTTTTGAAGAGCGCCAGCGCGTCATCAACGCCGGTGTGTTCGGCCAGACCGTCTTCGATTTGCGCGATCGCTACTTCCTGACATTTGGCGCGCGCGTCGACGGCAACAGTGCGTTCGGTTCGGGGTTCGGCCTCCAGACATATCCGAAGGCAAGTTTGTCGTGGGTCGCGTCAGACGAGA
>JBKJKH010000250.1:0-4010 GCA_046597595.1 Gemmatimonadaceae bacterium | reverse complement strand
TGCCGCGCGCGTCAACGACCAGCTGTATCTCCAGAAGGGCGAGCTTACGGACGAGGAGCGGCTCGTGCGCCAGCGCTCCCTGGCCACCAACTACGAGTACTTTTTCTCGGCGGGGCTCTCGTACGCATTCGGCTCGATCTACAACACGATCGTGAATCCGCGGTTCCGGGGGCTCGGGAACTTCTAGTCTAGTCTCAGTCTGGTTCCAGAAGTTACGAAACTACTCGAGTCCTGCGTGTTGGGTTGTGAGTCGTGAGCTGAACACTCGAGTCCTGAGTCACGGCATCCAGTACTCAGTACTCAGTACCGAGTACTCGAGTGGTCGACTCGCCACTCACCACGCACTACTCACAACTGGGGAGTTCTCTTTCCTTTAGATTCCCTGCATGATCCACCCCTGGCGCGACCTGCCCCCCGGCCGGCATCCCCCCGAAGAAGTCACGGCGATCATCGAGATCCCGCGCGGGAGCCGCAACAAGTACGAACTCGACAAGGATTCGGGCTTCATGCGGCTCGACCGCGTCCTGTACTCCGCAGTGCATTACCCGGGCGACTACGGCTTCATCCCGCGGACATTGCATGAGGACGGTGACCCGCTCGACGTGCTCGTGCGCATCAATGAGCCAACGTTTCCCGGATGCCAGATCGATGTGCGTCCCATCGGCGTGCTCAAGATGCTCGACCGGGGCGAGCCAGACGACAAGATCCTCGCCGTGCCGAGTCACGACCCGTTTCACGGCGAGTATTACGACATCTCCGATCTTCCGTCACACTATCTGCGCGAGATCGAGCATTTCTTTTTCATCTACAAGGATCTGGAAGGGAAGCGCATCCAGATTCTGGGCTGGGAGAAGAGCGATGTCGCGATGACGGTCATTCGTGAGTCGATAGACCGCTACACTGCGAACTATTTGATGCAGGGGCCGTAGGTCGAGCTGCTCCACCCGTGGGGGACGGCTCGGACCTAGCGCCGGGGGTTTTTCAGCGTTTTCTGTCGTCGCTTCGCGTCGCTGCGGCTCTCGCCCGCGTAGCGGATCTGGATTTCGACCCCCGCCATCACCGCGAAACCGGTGACATGAATGACGGGCGCATCGTGCTCGGGAGTCACATTGGCCGAATCCTGCTCGTCAAATGCGCCCATGAATCCACTGCCTTCCTGCTCCACGCGCACGCCGGGCGGAACGATGATCTCGACTCCGCCCATCAGCGCCAGGACGTTCACTTCGGTAATGCCCGGAGCGAGAATCGCTTCGCGAAAGTCCAGCTGCACGCCACCCATCATCACAAACAGGTCGATCTTGTGCGCCGGAATCCAGGCGCCTTTTCGCGTGACGCCGGACATGATCGATGTGTAGTGCTGGCTCTCCTGACGCGCCGGGTCGTCGCGCACCCGCAGGGCGGCCGCCGCGGACGGCCATGCAGCCAGTGGCGCCCCCGGTTCGCGGGTCTGCAGGGAACCTGGAGGGGCGTACGCCTCCGCTGCCGGCGCCGGTGCCACGCCGACAACGCCGGGGACAGGAATCTCGGGAAGTGCAGGAAGATCCGTGACCAGAGAGGCAAGCTGAAGCTGGCTCGATGCGCGCTGCGCACGCGCGAGCCGGCTTTCGAGCTCCTCCATCGTCAAGCGATCCTGTGCGTAGTGCGCGCACAGGGCCTGCACGACACGCTCGCGGGTAATCTCGATTGTCACGCGCTACCTACGAGCGTACCTGCTTCCCGGTTCCATGAGTATCCGGTGCGACGGCACCGTGATCCAGCGGCTCGGGACCGCGCGGCAAGAAGAGCCTGTCGTACAGCAACGCCGCCACGACCGCGCCCGTGATCGGTGCGAGCCAGTAAATCACCTGTGCATCGAAGATTCCCGTCGCTACGGCAGGACCGAGCGATCGCGCGGGATTCATCGACGCGCCAGTGAGCGGACCAATGGCAAGAATGTCCGCCGCCACCGTAAGACCGATGGCGAACCCCCCGACCTTCGGTGCGCTTGAATCGACCGCAGTGCCGAAGATGACCCACATCAAAAAGAAGGTCGCGATCGCCTCGAGGCCGAACGCCTGCGCGCCCGTGATATCGATCGAGATCGACTGTCCACCGCCCTTTACCGCATCGAACAGCGTGGCGGGATAGGTCATCTTGAGGGCGTACGCCGCCGCCATCGCCCCCAGCAGCTGCGCGACGATGTACACCCCCGCCATCATGGGCTCGATGCGTCGCGTCACCATGAACGCGATCGTCACGGCGGGATTGAAGTGCCCGGAGATGCGCATCAACGCGCTGACCATCACCGCGAGGATGATTCCGTGCGCGACCGCGACGGTGAGCAGGGCGACGCCTGGCGCGGCGCCTGCGGTGATCATGATCGAACCGCTGCCAACGAACACCAACGCGAAGATGCCGATGAACTCGGCGACGGCGTGGCGTAGTGCGTCACGCATGGTAGTAGGCTCCCGGACGGTGAGTGTCGCGGGAGAAGGTAGTCAACTGTGGCGCCGGATCACCAGCGCCGCGTTGATGCCCCCGAACCCGAACGAGTTCGTGAGGATGGTATCTACGGACGTTTCGCGCCCGTGGTTCGGGATGTAATCGAGATCGCACGCCGCATCGGGAACATCGAGGTTCACCGTTGGCGGAAGCCATCCCCGCTCGAGCGACAGCCCACAGATCGCGGTCTCGATTGCGCCGGACGCCCCGAGCGCGTGCCCGTAATACCCCTTGGTGCTGCTCACCGGTATGCGCTGTGCGTGCTCACCCAGGACCTGCTTGATGGCAAAGGTTTCCGTCGGATCGTTGAGCGGCGTCGAACTGCCGTGCGCGTTCACGTACTCGATCTCCCCACCGCTGACGTGCGCATCGTCGAGCGCCAGCCGCATGCACCGCGCGGCCTGCGACCCGTCCGGAAGCGGGGCGGTCATGTGATGTGCGTCGTTCGTCACTCCAAAGCCGAGCACTTCACCGTAAATGCGCGCACCCCGCGCGAGTGCGCGCTCTCGCTCCTCGAGCACGAGCACCGAGGCGCCTTCACCCATCACGAAGCCGTCGCGATCACGGTCAAACGGACGCGATGCACGCGACGGATCATCATTGCGAGTCGACATCGCCCGAATCAATGCGAATGCGCCGAAACAGAGCGGAGCAAGCGGCGCCTCGGCGCCCCCGGCAATCATCACGTCTGCATATCCGTCACGGATCTGACGGAACGCGTCGCCAATGGCGATCGTGCCGGACGCGCAGCTCATCGCGTTCGTGGAGTTCGGCCCGCGAAGACCAAACTCTATCGCGATGTTGCAACTGGCCGCTCCGCCGAACACGGCGAGCGCGAGAGTGGCGTCCACTGCCTTGAGACCCTGCGTCAGGTACACCCCGAGCTGCTCCTCCGCATACCCGATCCCGCCGAGCGCGGTGCCCATCATCGCTCCGATGCGGTCACGATCCTCGGCAGCGAGCTTGAGCTCCGAGTCTTCGAGTGCCATGCGCGCCGCGACCACGGAGAACTGTCCGAACCGGTCAAGCCGCTTCGCGCGCTTTACCTCGAGGTGATCGGTCGCGACGAAATCCACCTCAGCCGCACTATGGCTGCGAAAAGGCGACGGATCAAACCGCGTGAGGCCGCTGACGGCCGAACGCTCGGCGCGCAGCCCCGCCCACATGGCGTCCTTCGTGATCCCGATGGGCGTAATCGCGCCAATGCCGGTCATGACGACCCGCCGACGGTGCGTGCTCCCGTTCCCGTTGCTGCTCAACCCCTACCTCCCCTTTTCAGCTACCTGCGCCAGGCCCGACAATGTCCGTGAGGCAATTCCGTGAACGAAGATCGGGCCGATCACCATTCGAGCTGCTTCAACGCCAATCATGGGCCACGAAGGTCCGTCCCAGACGTGAATGATTTTCACGAGGGTTGCCTGGCCGAGCGTTTCGAAGGTCCACGCGACGTCCATCCCCTTGGTGATACCACCGATATGCCGGAATCGGATCACTGGCGCCGCGTCCGCTGGTGTGCGCACCTCCATCTC
>JBKJKH010000465.1:0-4205 GCA_046597595.1 Gemmatimonadaceae bacterium | reverse complement strand
GTTCGCCGCGCTGCTGCGCGCGTCGTCAGTCGTCCCGGTTCGCCAACGCGAAGGATAGTCCCTCGAGCTCCATCGCCATGTTGACCGTGCGCACGGTAATGCCCGATGGGGCCTCGAGCCGGGTTGGCGCGAAATTGAGGATTGCGCGAAATCCGGCCAGGACGAGCTGGTCCAGCACCGCCTGCGCATTGTCGGCGGGGACGGCGAGCACCGCGATGTCGGGCGTGTCGCGCCGCGCATCGGCTTCGAGCGATGCGATACTGCGGACGGAAAGCGCGTCCCACCGTGTCCCGATCTTTCGCGCATCGATATCGTACACGGCGACGACATGAAAGCCGCGTTGCTGGAACCCCTGGTACCGCGCGAGTGCGGCGCCAATTTTCCCCGCGCCTACGATAACGACCTTCCATTCACGGCCGAGGCCGAGGATGTCACGAAGCCGCTCGGCGAGTTCGGGTACGGGATATCCAAGCCCTCGGGTGCCGAACGATCCAAAGAGCGAAAGGTCTTTCCGCACCTGTGCCGAGGTGGTCCCACCGAGCTTGGCCAACTCCTCGCTCGAAATCGTCTGAAGGCCGCGCCGCGCGTGCTCCTCGAGCGAACGCAGGTAGACCGACAGGCGACGAACCGTGGATTCCGAGATGTGTTTCACGCGTGCCCATGGGCTTGTGAAATCATTCACAAGCTACGGCGCGACGGGGAGATTGTCACGTGAAGCGGCGTCCGCTGGTCCTTCCCGCTTGTGTTGCGGTTACACTGCTCCCGGGCTGCTGGCTCGCGGCGCGACTTGTTTCGGACCGCGCAGGAATCGAGGCGTTGTGCCGCGCCGCGACCTGGTACGACCCGGCGCGGTGTGCAATGAACGCGATTGTTGTCCGCGGCGCGCTGGTGCTGGGCGTGATGTGTCTGCTCGCCGCGACTGTTGCCTGGCTGCTCATGCACAGGCGTGATGCGCTCATCGCATCGGAGGGGCAGCTGTTCCTCGCCATTCGATCGGAGTGGCGCGCGATCCCCATCGCGCACGGTGTCGCCATCGTAGCGCTCGTGCTCATCGCGCTCGTCATCCGCATCCCGCTGCTGTCCCTGCCGATGCGCTCCGACGAAAATCAGACGCTGCTGCTGTACAGCGGTCGCTCGCTCGAGGCCGCACTCTGGCAGTTTGATACCACGAACAACCACATCCTGTTCAGCGTGCTGTCCCGCGTTCCGGTTGCGCTGTTTGGCAGTGCGCCGTGGAGCGCGCGTTTCATTGAGCTGGTCACGGGTGTGCTGCTCGTTCCTGCAACCGCGCTCGCGTTGCGCAGGCTGCATGGTCCCTCACCGGCCCTGCTGGGCGCGGCAATGATCGCCGGACTTCCATACCTTGCCGCCTTTTCATCCAACGCGCGAGGCTATTCACTGGTGGCGCTGCTCGTGGTGGCTGCCGTACCGTTCGCACTCCGCCTGTCGGCGCGCGCGGACATCACCGAATGGACCGTGTTCGCGATGCTGACAGCGCTTGCGCTCCTCACCAATCCTACGGCCGTCTATCCGTTCGGTGCACTGGGATGCTGGGTCCTTGTGCGGCGCGTGCTGGGTGCGGATCGACGCGTTGCAGATGTCTTTGCCGGCGCAGTGTTCATCGGTTTGGCCTCCTGGGTGATGTACGGGCCTGCGCTGGCGGCGATGGGCACGCAGGCGCTTTTTGCCAATCCGTGGATGAAGCCCCCCACGTGGGCCGAGTTTTCCGGCACGTTCGTGGTGACGTTTGACGGGACGCTTCGCGAACTGTGGTGGCAATGGGGATGGGGACTTCCAGTGTGGGTCACGACCGGGGTTCTCATCGCAATGGTGCTCGGGCTTGCGACGGACATGCGAAAAGCGCATCGCGGCGCAGGGCTGTTGATGATGTTGGTGATCTGGACGGCGCTCGTCGCCGCCGCATCACATCGACTGCCATACACGCGGGTGCTGCTCCCGTATCTGCCGCTCTTCCTCGTCGCCGCGGCGGGCGTGATCATCACAATTCTCCGTCGCGCAGGGTTACCCACACGCACGGATGCGCGTTTCTCCGCCATCGGCGCTGTTGCCATCGCACTCGCGTTGTCGCTCGCGCACGAGGCAGCGCGAACGGTATACATGACGCGTGCCCGCGCTCCCACCGCGCATGAGTCGCTTGTATCTTCGAGTCATGCCCGTTCACATATCGTCGGAGATCGGCCGGTTGCGCACGGTGCTCGTGCACACGCCGGGTCCGGAACTGCTCGCGGTAACGCCGAGCACGCGTGAGGATTACCTGTATGGCGATATCGTCGATGTGGCGGCCGCTCAGCAGGAGCACCGCCGCTTCGTCGCGATTCTCGAGCGGTATGCGCGTGTGCTGTATGTCCGCGACCTGCTCACCGAGATCGTAGGCGACCGCAGCGTACGCGAACTGCTCCTCTCGGAGACCATGGACATCGTTCCATCCGAGCGACTCGCCACGGACATCATGGAACTTCCGGACGAGCAACTCGTGCATCGTCTCATCGAAGGGAGTGCGCAGGAGCCCGGCCCGCTGGCGCGGACGCTCAATGAATACGGCTACACGCTGCCGCCACTGCCGAACCTGTTCTTCACGCGCGATGTGGCGATGGCCATCAACGATCACCTGATGGTCGGGTCGATGCGGTACGGCGTGCGCTGGACGGAAGCGCTCATCATGAAGGCGCTCTTCCTGCACCATCCGCTGCTTGCTAACCGCGGCATCCTGTACGACGGCTCGATCGAGCGCCGGTACAACGTCACACTCGAGGGCGGCGATGTGCATCCGCTCCGGAGCGACGTCGTGATGATCGGGTTCAGCGAACGCTCGAGTCCCGCCGCGATCGACACGCTGGCGGAGCTGCTGTTCCGCGAATCGAAAGTGGAGTATGTCATCGTCGTGGTCATGCCGGCCGAGGATACCGCTATCCACCTGGACATGATCTTCACGCAGGTGAATCGCGAGCAGTGCGTGCTCTATCCGCCGCACTTCACGGGCCCGGAGCGCCTGCCGATCCTGCTGTGGAAGAAGGGGGAATCGTCACTGCGGGAGATGCCCGACGTCTTTGCGGCGCTCAAGACATGCGGCATGCCGATGGAGCCAATCTTCTGTGGAGGCGGCGTGCGCATCATGCAGGAGCGCGAGCAGTGGGCGTCAGGCTGCAATTTCGTCGCGCTCCGGCCAGGCCTCGTCGCCTCGTATTCGCGCAATGAAGCGACGCTTCGTGAAATGGAACGTGCCGGGTATCGCGTGCTCGCGTCCACACCATTCCTCACGGGACAGGAGCGTGTGAGCGATGATGACAATGCCGTGTTGACCTTTGAAGGCTCGGAACTGGTGCGCGGAGGGGGCGGGCCGCGGTGCATGACATGCCCGGTCGAGCGCGACGAGGCGTGGACCTGACGTGAGTGGACTGCACACGCGCCCGCTGGATTCGCAACTCGTCTCGCGAGCCATCGATTTCCTGACGGCCGGACCGGCCGATCCTGCCGCGCTGGTCAGCGCGGTCTGCCAGCAGCCCGGCACGCCTGCCTTTGTGGCCGAACATCTCGCGGTCGCGCTGCTTGCGGGCGACGATCGCTTTCGCAGGCAGTCAGACGGCAAATGGTCTCTGGTGCTGGCGACGCAGACAGCAGCGCAGGTCCGTGAGCGTGCGCCGTTCACGTACACGCCCGGCACGTCGGTCGCAACGGCGCGCGCGCGGCAGTATCCGGGCGCCGATGACGCACTTGCGTCGCTGTCGTTCGTTGTCGTGGATGTGGAGACGACGGGCGGACGGCCCTTTTCCGGTGATCGCATCACCGAGATCGGCGCCGTCGTGGTGGAGAATGGGTGCGTGCTGGAGGAAGAGCGCTTTGAGCACCTGGTGAATCCGGAGCGGCCGATTCCACCGATGATCACGCGCCTCACGAACATTTCGTGGGACATGGTGCGTGACCAGCCGACGTTCCCGTCGATCTGCGATCGCTTTCTTGCACTCGCGCGCGGGAGGGTCTTCGTTGGCCACAACGCCGCGTTCGACTGGCGCTTCGTGAGTGCGGAGGTGCAGCGGGCCTGCGGGCTGCGTCTCGATGGGCGCACGCTATGCACCGTGAAGCTTGCGCGCGCGCTCCTGCCGTTCCTGCCGCGTCGGTCGCTGGCGAACGTGGCGCGTCACTACGGCGTGGACATGACGGCGTATCATCCCGCGCACACCGCCGGG
>JBKJKH010000415.1:0-5758 GCA_046597595.1 Gemmatimonadaceae bacterium | reverse complement strand
CGGTGAACGTAGCAGCATTCCTTCCCTCCAATCAGCTCACTCACCTCCGAGCAGCCCTCGGACGCGAGCACTCTGTCGCGCCCGCCGCGAACTGGGACGAGCTGTCGGTCCTGCTCCGCGACACGTTCTGCGACGTGGCGGTGGTCGGACCGTCCAGCCATGGACTCGAAGTGAACGAAGTGCGCAGCGTCATGGGCAGCTTTCCGTCGACCCCCGTTGTCCTTTACGTCCCCGTCGTGCCCGCCTCGATGCGCGCCGTCTCGGAACTGGCGCGTCACGGTGTCGGACAGGTCGTGCTCTACAACTTCGACGACGGCATCGACCGGTTCCGGCGCGTCATCGAACGGCAGGCGGGAGATCCCCTCGCGAGGGAAATGATGACCCGGCTCGCCCCCACGCTCACGCGCGTCGACGCGACACTCGCCGCCGCAGTCGACCGCCTGTTTCGCGAACCGCACCTGTTCCGGGTGGCGGACGACCTCGCCATCGCGGCCGATAAGTCACGCCGCACGATGTACCGGCAGTTCGAAGACGCAGGACTCGCCTCGCCGAGGCTGATGGTGCTCGGCGCCCGCGTCCTCCGCGGCTATTCGTTCCTTCGCGATCCCGGCCAGACCCTGGATTCCACCGCGCGGAAACTCGGGTTCAGGACGGCGCGCACGTTCTCCGAGCGGATGCGCGAGCTGGTAGGCGAGCTCGCCCACGGCGTGCGCCGGCGCATGACTACCGACGAGTTCGTGAAGCGGCTGCACGAACGCCTGCTCGAGCCCGTCGTCTCCACGCGTGAAGAAGCGGCGGGCGCATGACAATCCTCCGCCATCCGCGTCCGCCCAGGGTGCTCATCGTCGACAACGAACCGGCGATATGCCGCGCCTTGAGCATCGTCCTCCAGCGCGAAGGGTTCGAGGCCATTGCGTCGCCCAGCGGAGAGGCGGCACTCGCGCGCCTGCGCAGCGAGACATTCGACGTGATGCTGCTGGACCTGCGGATGCCCGAACTGCGTGGTGACGTGCTCTTTCATTATGCGGTTGCACTCCAGCCGCACCTCGAGCGTCGCACGATTTTCATGACCGGTGACATCTCCCTCAAGGCGCAGGAAATCACCGACACGCTTGGATGTCCCGTGCTGCTCAAGCCCTTCGACCTGAAGGACGTATGCGGCGCACTGTGGAGCATTATCGAAGACCGGAACGAGGGCATGGCAGGATGATTCAGACCATCGCGAGCCCGGCACTGCCGCATCTGTGTTTCTTCGACGCGCTGGGCGCCAGGGACGAACATTCCGTCGAGTGGCAAGCCACTCGGGCCGGCCTCCTGTTGCTGCGCGAGCTGGACGAGATCTTCACGCAGATGCCACCGCGCGCGTCTATTCCAGTCCAGGTGCTCCGCGGCGCCGTCGCGAAGGTCGCGCGCACGAATCCTATGCGCGCGCCGATGGAAGGCATCCTCGGTCAGCTCGAACTCGGCGGCGTGCGCAGCGCACCACAGCCGCTGTTCGTATCACTGGTCGCGCTGGGCAAGGCCGCGAGCCGTGTCCTCGGCCCGCAGGTGGCGGCCGACGTGTTCAACTCCGTGCGCAGTTATGCCAAGGATTGCGACCCCCATGCGGCGCGCGAAGCGGAGCGCTGGCTACGCCGGTTGCCGCGCACCAGCGAGAGTTCCCACACAAGCCACTAGGCGCGCAACCGGCTCACGGCTTTGCGCGCGCGCCACGCCCAAGTGACCGGTAATACTCCTCGACCTGCTTCCGGTATTCGGCGGGCACGTCGGACGCACGGCCGAGGAGGACTCCCTCCTCTGCGACGCCATACCGGCGCCGGAGCGCGAATTCGAACGCCTTCAATCCCTCGATCGTCTGCGCACGCAGGTCGGCCGCGGTGCGCGGATCATCAAGCCGGCCCGGTCCGCCTAACGACCGCATGCCCTCGATGGCCCGATCGAGTTCGGTCACGTCCTGCCCCTGCCGCCTGAGATCCTGCCGCACGGTCTCCGCTTCGCGAACGCGTTGCTGAAGTTCGCGCGCAAATTGCTGCGCATCCTGCCGCGAGAGGCGCGGCGTACCAGGACCGTAGCCGCCAGCGCCCTGCTGATCGCCACGTGCGAGACCCTTGCCGCCGCCGTTCCGTTGTCCTTGTTGTCCTTGTTGTCCTTGTTGTCCCTGTTGTCCCTGTTGTCCCTGTTGTCCCTGTTGTCCCTGTTGTCCCTGTTGTCCCTGCTGTCCCTGCTGTCCCTGCGCTTGCTCCTGCTTCTGGCGAATGCGTTCGTCGAGCGACTCCAGCCCGCGCACGAGATCACGCGCACGCTCAAGCGCGACTTCCCGCCCATCGCGCTCCTCGCTGGCACCACTCGCTTCAGAAAGCGCAGACGCGCGTTCGAGACGGTTGGCGAGATCGTCGATATCCCCTGCCGCGGACCGGCCCAACGCCTTCAGGTAATCAGGGGGCGCAAAACGCGCGTTCATCTGCGCGACACGCAGCTTGTCTTCCAGCCGACGCCCGCGCAGCGTATCAGCGGCTTCCTCAACCTGCCGCGCCGCCACGGGATTGGTCCGCCGGTTCTCCAGCGCCATCCGATCGAGCTTCTGGCCGAGCGTGCGCACCTGATCGGCCATCGTCCCGCTCTTGTCGCCAATCTTCTGCTGTGACTGCTGGCGCGCGGCATCGGCCGATGCCGCCATCCGCGCCACCTCGCCGTCGACCTCGCGCTGCTGCTCAGCAAGTGCTCGTGCCGCTGCCGCCGCTTCACGAAGGTCGCGCTGCAAACCGCTGCGCTCCTGCTGCAGGAGTCGCTGCGCCTCCTTCAGCCGCTCGGCAGCCGCTGCCTGCTCCGACTTGCTGCCGGTCGTGGAACGGCGCATCGCATCTGCTGCGTCCTGCATCTTTCGGGCTGCGTCAGCAAGTGGCTGCGAACGCTGTTCACGCGCGAGGCGCTCGAGCTGGCGCGCTGCACGTTCCGCCTCTTGCGCCATCTGACGCTGTGCATCACCGCCGATGGCGCCCGCCGCACCGCGCGTTCCAGCGCTGTCGGCCTTGCGCCGCGCGCGTTCGTTCTCGAGTTGCTGCCGAGCGGCAAGCTGCTTCAGTTTCTCGGCCAGCTCATCGACCTTTGCGCTTTGCGCAGGATTGGCCGTTTCCTCCTGTCCACGTTGCACACTCTCGAACTGATTGCGCAGGCGATCCCGTTCGAGCTCGAAGAGATCGGCGAGGTCCTGCGCCTGCGACGCGCCGCCCCCGCCTCCTTCGCCCGGTTCGCCACCCATCTGCACCTGAATTTCGCGGAATACTGCTTCGGCTCGCTGCAACTGCTGCAACGCGCGCTGTTCGGGCTGAAGCGCGTCACGCGGCCTTCCTGCAGCGAGCGTTCGCGCCGCGGTGTCCATCGCGGCCGCAGCTTTCGGAAGTATTTCGGCGATCACCCGGAAACCCGAATCGCGCGACGCAACTCCGCGTTGCACGAGGCGCGTGCCGAGTTCCTGCACCTGCTCACGCAACTTTTCCTGCGAGAGCCTGAGCGTGGCGAGGTTCGCCGCTACTTCCTCGCGAGTGGTGGCCGCGCTGTCGCGCACGGTCTTGAACGTGGCGGCGATGATCGCACGCTGTGTCTGCGAGAGCTGGTTGGCCTGCTCGTCCCCGCCCCCCGGTTGGCCGCCGCCGCCCCCCTGGTTCTGCTTGTATTCCTGTGAATACGGCCGCACCTGCAGAAAATAAATGTCACTCGACGCCTGCTTTCCGCCGCTGATCGCGTCGTTGTCGGTCGCCCGCGCGAAATAGGACACCACGTCGCCAGGAACGAGCGCGTACTCCTCGAGCATGAACGTGTGCCCTGCAGCGATATCACGCAGTGCGCGCGTCGTTGCGGCACTCAGCGACACCACACGGTCCGGTCCACCATTCACGGAGAAGATGAGGTCGAGCCTCGCGACACCGTAGTCATCCTCGGCGCGTGCCTCCGTGAAGACTTCATCGACGGAGAGCACCTTCATGTCGCGACCCGGCTTCACGAACTTCACCGCGGGGGCGCGGTCGGGCAGCACATCGATCGCATACTCGAGCGATCCCGCAATCATGCGTCCGTCTCTCGCCTGCAATTCCACCCGGTAGAACCCTGCCTTGTCGAGTCGCATCATCCCGGCAAGCGAGCCGTCAGCCTGCGGCAGGAGCGGAATCGCGCGTCCGTTGTCGAGCACGAGGCGCCCGCCTGGCGCCGGCATCGTCGGATGCACGATGACGCGGACGATTGTGCCACGCAACGCGGCGATGTCGCCACCGCTGTCGACTCTTTGCGGCGAGAGCTGAGTGTAGGCCGGAAAGCGATACTCGAGGTCCAAACTGCGCGCGGCTGGCAGGTCACTCACGACAATGCGATACACGGCGGAGCGGACGCCCTCCGCCTCGACCACATACTCCGTTCCAGCCGTGAGGTCGAACAATCGCGCAGAGAACGCGTCGCCTTTTTCGGGCGCCATTGGAATCGGCACCCAACCCGTTGAATCCGACGAACGCACGAGGACGTCGGCCTTTTCGCTATCAAAGCCATGGAGCGACGCCCGCACCACCAGATCGCCGCCACGGGGAAGCTCGATGTCGCCCGGCTGTACCTCAATGCGGAAGCGGACAGCGGGCGGCACTTCCTGCCACGGACGCAGCAACAGCCCAATACCCTGCCGCAAAGAGTCTGACGCGACGAGCGTCGCAAAAAGCGATGCGAGCGTTACCGCGGCGAACATCATCCAGGCCGCTCGAAGCACTGGCGCATCCGCGTTGCGGCCGTCGCCGACCGCACGAGCCCGAGTTCGCGCCGCATGCATCAGCCGCGCAAGCAGTGCAGGGGAGGTCATTCCGCTCGCCCCCAAGCCGCCCGCCTCGACGGCAGTGACAAACGATCCCTCGAACGCCGGCTCGCGCTCCTCCAGATAGAGGGCGACCTGTTCGTCCCGCGGACGCGGAAGCAGCGGCACGACGACGAATCGCCCGATCAACACGACGATGACGATGCCGATGGCGATGCGAGCGGCACCAACCGCTGCGTCGGAGTAGTCAAACGCGGACATGATCATGGCGGCGATCACGAGTGCGAGCACGCTCCCACCAAGCGCGATCGTGGCGCCACGAATCGCACGACCCAGCCGCCACCGCCGCCGCACCTCACGCACGACCCGCGTGATCTCGATTGAATCAGTCGAACGTTCCATCATGCCGTTCCTCCCACGCGGCGCGCCGAGTAGCGGTTGGACAACACCGTCTCGGCAGCCAGCGCCATGAGCGCAGCCAGCAGAAGATACCACCAGAGAGTTTGCCGCCGCTCCATTTCGTGACGGGAGAGCGATGCAATGCCCGCTTTCGCCGTCGCCGGGGCGGAAACGGTTGTGCTTGCTGCCGCGACCAGTTCCGCGACATCGAAATGCGATAGATCGGCTTCAGCCGGATCGACGTTCACGGCGAGTGGCCTGCCTGATCCGACAGCGGTCGCGGGGCTCCGAAGCTCATAGAAACCCTGTTCGCGCAGGTCGGCGACCGTCGTCCCGCTCGCAATGGAGAGTCGAGTGAGCTTTCCGGATGGCGACTCGAGCACAAGGTCACCACTGGTTGCGAGGTCGGGAACGCGCGTGACGTCGAAGGCATCGCCGACGGTCAGCGAGGCGTCGACGAAGCGCTGTTGGGCGGCGTACAACGCGAGACGATGCGCAAATGGAAGAAACACAGCCTGCAGTGGCAGGTCGGTCCAGTACGAATCGAGTGTCGTGCCCCACACCAACGCG
>JBKJKH010000305.1:0-9570 GCA_046597595.1 Gemmatimonadaceae bacterium | reverse complement strand
GCGTACTCGTACGATCACCTTTTCGCGCGCATCGGCGTGGAGCGACTGCACTTTTCGTCGTTGCTCACCCGTCTCGAAGACACGCCGTCCCTGCTCGCGTCAGACGCCGCGACGCCCAGCCGCGTGCCTACCGGTCCCGGTGCGCAGCGATATCTGGCGATGCATCGGCTGACCGCTTCGACGAGCCGGCTGGAGATTGCCGCGACGGAATCCTACCTCTACTCCGGCGTTGGCCGCGGTGCCTCGCTTTCGCTCTCGAATCCGCTGAACCTGTACAACCTCGCGCAGTACAACGAGCGGGAGACGGGGAATGCCGCCTATTCGCTCGATGTCGTGTTCCGCACTCGCGGTCCTTGGTTCGGTGCGCAGCTCTTTCTCGACGACCTGCAGGTGGACGGTTGCGACGTGGCGTGCAGAGAGCCATCGAGCTACGCGGCGACGATCGTCACGGAGGGCCTTCCGCTCAGCCAGGCGCATCGGCTTTTCGCCTCGTACACGCGCGTTTCGAACCTCGTCTACCGCACGCCGGATCCCACCGAGCGGTACGCGAGCTTCCGCGTCGGGTTGGGCCGCGCGTTCACCGATTACGACGAAGCACGTGTCGGAGTGGACCTCGGGTCGCTGCCGATCGCGACGCTCCGCGCCTATGTCGCGATGCGGCGGCAGGGCGAGGGCGATTATCGACTTGTCTTTCCAGATCCCGGGCAATACGCGACGACGCCTGGATTCCTCGCAGGGCGCATCCTGCATGTCGGGCGCATTGGCCTCACTGGTGCGGCATCGGCTGGCGACTTCGGGGTGAACTGGGATGTGGGGATGAATCGCGTGCGAGGTCGCGGGCTGCGCGACAACGCAGCGGAGGGGCGGTTCACGATCCGTTGGGAGCCGGAATGGGGAATTATTCGTGGCGCAATGCACTGAGACGACGAGTGACTGTGACGAGTGAGCACGAGTGAGCACGAGTGACTGCGACGAGCGAGCACGAGTGAGCGCGGCTGTTTGGGAAGCCACGGCGATCGCGGTTGCATCTGCTCCGGGAAAATCCTAAGTTCTTCACCGATGGGCCCTTAGCTCAGGCTGGTTAGAGCAGCGGACTCATAATCCGTAGGTCGTGGGTTCAAATCCCACAGGGCCCACTTCAACTACCACGGAGGGGAACTTCCGGTTATCCTTCGGGTCTCATGCGCCGTTGCGCCACCACGTTCCTCGGGGTTGGGCGTGACTCGAGGGGTGCCTGGGTTCGGTCGCGTAGCTCAGCTGGTTAGAGCGCTGCTTTCACACAGCAGAGGTCCGGGGTTCGAGTCCCTGCGCGACCACTCTCCTCCCTCACCCTCTCCCGTTCGCGGCGGTTTGTCGCGAGGGGATCGCATCTCCCTTTACCCGATTTCGTACATGGGGCTCGTGACGTTGCGCGCTCGACTCGCTGTCGCGCTCTTTCTGCTCGTTTCCGTACTCGGGCCGGCTGCGCTCACCGCTCAGCAGCGGCCGTCTTCCCAGCAAGCGGCGCAACTCCTCCGCACGCGGCCGGACCTGGTTGCCATGCTGAGGCGGCGGGTGCTCGAGAGCGGCTTGACCCGTGAGCAGATCCAGGCCCGCCTCGTCGCGGAGGGCTACCCTGCGGATCTCCTCGACCCCTACCTGCCAGGCGTGGTGGGTACGGCGACCGAACCGGATGGCGGGCGACGCGACTCCATCCTGATAGCCGCGCAGTCCCTTGGGCTGTCGCAGGACAGCGATCTCGCGTCATTCGGGCTCGCGTGCGAGCAGAGGGATCCGTCAGACACGACGGCCGCCGGTCGCGCCAAACGCGTGTGCGTTCCCCGGAGCGTGAACGATTCCCTGGCGCGCCAGGCGGAGGCCGACAGCGGGCGGGCCATCTTCGGTCTCGACATCTTCCAGGCGCCGACGACGCTTTTCGATGCAAATCTCGGCGGGCCGGTCGACCCCAATTATCGCTTTGGCCCGGCTGACAAGCTGACGCTCATCCTCACCGGCGATGTCGAGCAGGCATACAGCCTCGAGGTCAGCCGCGAGGGTTACATCCTCGTGCCTCAGGTTGGCCAGATCTTTGTCGCGAACCTTACGCTGGGGGAGTTGCAGTCGCTCCTCCGGAGCCGGCTCTCGCGCTCTTACTCCGGCATCGATTCCGGCACGCTGCGTTTCTCCGTGAGCGTGACCGGCCTTCGCTCCGTCCAGGTGTACGTGCTCGGCGACGTACGCCGGCCCGGGGCATATCGCGTTTCTTCGTTAGGCACGGCGCTTACCGCACTCTACGCTGCCGGGGGGCCGACGCGCACCGGTTCCCTGCGCCGCATCACGATCCGGCGCGGGCGCGCGGTGGTGGACACGCTGGATGTCTATGACTACCTGCTGCGCGGCGATGCCGCCCACGATCCGCGGCTGGCGAACGGCGATGTGGTGTTCGTGCCGGTCCATGGCGCACGGGTCCGCGTGGTGGGCGAAATCGTTCGGCCAGCCACCTACGAGTTGAAGCCGGGGGAGTCGCTTGCGACGGTGCTCGCTGCGGCTGGCGGGTTCACGGAGCGTGCCGCGCGGCGGCGGGTGCTGGTGGAGCGGATCGTTCCGCCCACGCAGCGCAACACGCCGGGGAATGATCGCATCGTGCTCGACGTGGCGTCCGAGGACCTGTCCAGCGGGTTCGGCCCTCCGCTGACGCTCCAGCCCGGCGACATCGTCCGCGTCTTCGCGATCGCGGAGCGGGTGAGTCGCCGGATTGCGGTCCGTGGCAACGTCTGGCAGCCGGGCTCGCAGGGGTTCATCCCCGGCATGGCGCTCAGCCAGGCACTGCGCGCGGCGGGCGGTATCAAGCCGGATGCGTACCTGGGACGCGTGCTCATCACACGCCTCAACTTTGATTCCACGCGGGTGCAACTGCGCGCAGAGTTGCGGGACACGGTGGGCACGCCGGTGGTTGATGTTCCGCTGCGCGAGGACGATGACATCGAGGTTTTTTCCACGCGCGAATTCCGCCCCGAGCGGTTCGTCGCCGTCTCCGGCGCCGTGCGGCGCGCCGGGCGGTTCCCCTATCGAGAGGGCATGACCGTCCGCGATCTCGTCCTGCTCGCCGGCGGGGTGCTCGAGGGCGCCTACCTCAGTGAGGCGGAAGTGGCGCGCCTCCCCGAGAATCGCGCGAACGGGGTGACGGCGACCACGGTCCGCATCCCTCTCGACTCGAGCTACCTCTTTGAGCGTGGTCCGGACGGAAAGTACATGGGCCCACCCGGGCTTCCGGCGCCACGCGGGCCATCACCCGAAGTCGTCCTGGATCCGTACGACAACGTCTTGATTCTCCGGCAGCCCGACTTTCAACTCCAGCGGTCCGTCGTCATTACGGGAGAGGTGCGCTTCCCCGGCCGATACACCCTGAAATCGCGCACCGAGCGGCTCATCAACCTGATCGATCGGGCGGGCGGTGTGACCGGCGATGCGTACCCGAAAGGTGTCGTGTTTTTCCGGCACCAGGAGAATGTCGGCCGCATCGGAATCAACCTGCAAAAGGCCCTGACGAATCCCCGCCTGCGTGACAATCTGATCCTGCAGGACGCGGACTCCATTCACGTACCGCAATACCGCTCCACGGTCGCGGTCACCGGCTACGTCAACGCGCCGGTTTCGGTGGCGTATGTGCCCGGCCTGTCGATCGACTACTACATTGCCGCGGCGGGCGGGCCGAACACGTCGGGAGATGCGAAGCGCGCGTACGTGGTGCTGGCGAATGGCAAAGTCGAGAGCGCGCAACGTCTTCCGCTCCTGCCGGACCTCAAGCCGAAACCTGACGGGGGAAGCAAGGTCGTGGTGCCGCTCAGGAATCCGGCAGATCGCGTCGACTACTTCTCGCTCGTCGCGACCGTTGCCTCGACGCTGACCAGCGCGGTCACGGCGTTCCTGCTGATCCGAAGCCTGAGGTAGCAACACCTCGTACATTGGGGAAGCCATGAGCCTCGCTCCGTACACCCCACGTTCGCTCGAGGACACGCATTCGCGGGACAGTCTCGCGGATGCACGGGCGCGCGCGGGCGACGGGGACCTGACGCTCTCGCGCTGGATTGCAGGAATGCTGGTCCGGTGGCGTCTCGTCGGCCTCGTCACCCTGCTCACCATTGCGCTTGCCGTGCTGGCGATCGTGTTCCTGCCGCCGGTCTATCTCGCGCAGGCCTCGTTCGTGACAAATAGCTCGTCCTCCAGCCGACCTTCCGGCGCCGCCGCGGCGTTAGGCGGTGGTGGGCTTGCGGGCGTTGCCGCGCAACTGGGCATCTCGCCCAATGCAGATCCGTCCGAGTCACCGATCTTCTACAGCAGCCTCCTGGCGCAGCGCGGACTTCTCACCCGCCTGCTCACCGCACGCTTTCCGGACCCGCGCACCCCCATTCTCACGGACAGCGCGCGTCTCGTCGACCTGCTCCGCATCAAGGGGGACGACTCGGTCAGGACGATGGAAAAAGCGGTGCGGCAGATGCAGGATCAGATCAGCAGCCGGTACGATCTCAAGACCAACATGGTCACCGTCACCGTCAGCGCCGAGTGGCCGGAGCTTGCCGCGCAGGTCGCAAACCGCGTCGTCGGCCTCGTTGATCACATGAACCTGGAACAACGGCAGTCGCGCGGGCGCGCCAAGCGCGTCTTCCTCGAACGCCGCTTGCGCGAGTCGCGCGGCGAGCTGGCGGGCGCCGAAACGCAGCTGCGCCAGTTCTACGATGACAACCGGCAGTTTGCCAACTCGCCTTCGCTCAAGTCACGCGAGGGTGAATTGCGCCGTTTCGTCGACATCAAGACGGACCTCTATCTCACACTCCAGCGCGAATTCGAGTCGGCGCAACTGGGCGAGATCAACGACGCCGCGCTGCTGACGCCGATCGATTCCGCCATCGCGCCCCGCAAGCCCGAGTGGCCGCGCGTCGGACTCACGCTCGCCAGCGGCACGATGATCGGCATCCTTCTCGGCCTGATCGCGGCGGGGATGGCCACGCTCGTCGCCGAATGGGCGAGCCGCGAACCCGCGAGCGCCGCCCAGCTGCGCGACGCTGCCGATTCCGCGTGGGGCGGCCTGCGGTCCATCGCGCGCGGAAAGCGCCCCCGAGAATCCTGAGCCGGCTGATGTCGCGGCCGGCGGCGCTCTTATTTCCGGCGCGTGACGGTCCCCGGCGCCCCACCGACCTCGTCGCGGCGCTCATCGCTCTCGCCGTGGCGCCGGTGCTCGCGTTTGTCACCCTGCTCGGCACGGGCGCCGCCTCGCTCTTTTCGAAGCCGACGCGATGGCTTTCCGTCGTGACGTGGGGACTCGCCTTCCATGTCGCCATTATCGCCTTCCTGTTCGGGACACTCGGACTGCCGTCGGGGCTCGTGCGCGTACTCGCGGGATGGAAGGAAGCGCTCGCGGTGGTGCTGGTCGTCGCGGTCACCATGCGCGCCATTCTCCGGCGTGGCCCGCGAACGCCGATTGTTGCGGCGGATGTGCCCATCCTGCTGCTCATCGTGCTCAGCGTCGTGATGCTCATTGCGGGGCAGGTCTTTTTCGTGGAACAGCCGCGTCCTCTCGCCATGCGACTATACGGCCTGCGGGAGTCCTGCTTCCTGTTCACGCTGTACGCCGTGGGCAGGGCCACGCCGGAAGTCGCCAACGATGACCGCTTCCTGACACGGTTGGTCGCCGTAGGACTGGTGACCACGGTTATCGGGTTGCTCGAGGCGATGTTCGTCTCGGCCCAGACGCTCGCCGTGCTCGGAGTCAGCCTTTATTTCCAGGATTTTCTCGGCGTCGAGATGTTCTCCGAGGGCAGCCAGTTCGGCCTGCCGCATTTCTATTTCACGCTCGTGGGCGGACGTACGGTGCAGCGCGCCGGCTCGGTCTTTCTCTCGAGCCAGGGATTCGCCACGCACTTCCTCCTCGCATTGCCGGCCGCCGCACTCTGGCTGTTTGAGGAAACACGGCGCACGCGCCCATGGCGGTGGGCAGTGGTGATGCTGCTCGGTGCAGGACTGCTCGCCAGCGTCACTCGTATGACCACCCTCGCCGTAGGGGTCGAACTGCTGGTGGTGATGCTCCTCGTCCGCCGACACGACCTGATTGCGCTGTTCACGCTCCTGGGGCTCGCGGTCTCGACGGCGGCGATGGTGATCGTGCCGGGCGTGGCGGAGTTCCTCTGGAAGACACTGACCTGGCAGACGGGCAGCAGCACCTCGCACTCCGAGGATTGGAAGCGCGGGTTTCTCACCATGATGGATCATCCGTTCGGGTCCGGGCTCGGCACTGCAGACCTCACCCCGGCCAAGTTTGGGTACCAGTCGCTGACCGCGGACAACCTCTTCCTGAAGTACGGCGTCGAGCTGGGAATCGTCGGCGGCGCGGTGTTCCTCGCCGTCCTGCTGGGGATCGGCGCGACGGCGGCGATGCTCCATCGCCGAGGTGTGACGAAGCCCGAGCGGGCGCTCGGCGCCCTCGTGCTCGTCGCGACGATCGGCATCATGGTGAATGGCATCACGGCGGTCGTCTTCAACATGACGTGGCTCGCGTATCTCTACGCGTGGCTTGCCGGTTCCGCCGTCACCGTGGCAGCGACCCGCCGGCCCGGATGACGGGGAGGATCGCGTTCGATTTCACGCCGGCGCAGCTCGACGTGGGGGGGTCCGGCGTCTACACGCGGGAGCTGGGCAAGGCGTTGGGTGAGCTGCTCGGGGACCGTATGGTCCCCATCATCTGTCCGGCAACGCGCCCGCCCTCCGAACGTCGCACGACGCGCGACCGTGCGCATACGCTGCTGCGCGATCTCTGGTGGTATCAGGGTGGGGCGGCGCGCGCCGCACGACGGGCGGGCGCGGAACTGCTCCACGTGTCGCTGCCAAGTCGCCGCACGGCCGGCGCACCACCGATGGTGGTGACCGTCTTCGACGTCGCCGTGCTCCGTTTTCCGGAGAAGTTCCGCCGTTGGTTCCGCATGTATTCGCTCCGTACGATGCCGGGCTTCGTGCGGAGCGCCACAGCCGTCGTCACGCTGTCCGAGGCATCGAAGCAGGAGATCATCGAAATCATCGGTATCCCGGCGGGCCGCATCACCGTCGTGTCTTGCGGCGTCGCGGACATCTTCCGTGCGCACCGCAGTGAATCGGATCTCTCGGAAGTGCGTGGGCGATACGGCATCGAAGGTCCGTTCGCGTTCACTGTCGGATACATCGAGCCACGAAAGAACCTCGAGCGCCTGCTGCGTGCGATTGCTGCCGTGCGGCGCATGCCCGGATGCGAGAATGTCCAGCTGGTACACGCGGGGCCGGGTGGCTGGCTGTCGGGGGATCTTCCGCGCCTCGTAGAGGAGTTGGGGCTCGGGGATGCGGTTCGCTTTCTTGGAGCGGTGCCGCTGCGCGATCTCGCGGCGCTCTACCGTGCGGCGCGTGTCACGGTGTACACGTCGCTGTACGAGGGGTTCGGGTTGCCGGTCGCCGAAGCGATGGCGTCCGGATGCCCTGTGATTACCTCCAACTGTTCGTCGATGGTCGAGGTCGCGGGCGATGCCGCCGAACTGGTGGATCCGACATCGATCAGTGCTATCGCTGGTGCGGTCGAGCGGGTCTGGAGAGACGAGCATCTGCGGGCGCGCCTGTCCGAGCGGGGAGTGACGCACGCCGCGCGCTATACATGGCGCGCGGCTGCCGAAGCCACCGCGGAAGTGTATCGCCGCACACTCGGGGGCGGATGATCGGCACGCCTGCCCCTGTGGGCGTGCTTGTCGTCAACTGGAACGGGCCCGCGGATACGCTCGCCTGCCTCGACTCGCTCATCGCGGCAGTGCCCGCCCCGCTCCGCGTCATCGTCGTCGACAATGGGTCCGTGGATGACTCGATCGAACGCATCGAACAGTGGCAGGAGCAGCATCCGGACACCGGGGCGTGGCTCACACTCGTGCGCGCCGGTCGCAATCTTGGATTTTCCGGGGGGAACAATGCAGGCCTTCCGCTCCTGCTCGCCGACGACCGCGTGCGCGAGGTGCTTTTCCTCAATAACGACGCAACTGTCGCGGTCGACTTCTTTCACGAGATGGCGTTAGCGCGCACGAGCGATCACTCCGTCGGCATCATCGGTCCCACCATCTACTGCGATCCCGCCACCACGGAAGTGTGGTTTGCCGGAGGACGCGCCACGCCGCTCCGTGCGCTTGTCTCGCACGATCGCACACGGCCCGCATCCCGTGAGCCGCGCGACACCGACTTCGTCACCGGATGCGCAATGCTCGTGACCCGGGAGGCGCTGGATCACCTCGGTCCGCTCGCCGACTGCTACAATCCCGGGTATATGGAAGACGCGGAGTTTTCCTGGAGGGCGCGCGAGGCCGGATTCCGCGTCATATACGCGCCTGCGGCGGTGGCGTTTCACAAGGTTGGCGCTTCCTTCCGCAAGATCGGGGCGCCTGCCATTACCTATGCCATCAACCGCAATCGTGTGCTGTACGCGCGGCGCAACCTGCATGGGTTTCTGCGACTTGGCGCGCTGACATACCTGGCAGCCACGAAGCCGGCGCGGGCGCTGGTCGAGTTGCTTTCGGGGCGTCCGGCGCATGCAGGCGCCGTGCTCTTTGGTGCGCTGGCGGGATTTCGCAGCGCGGACGGACGGCGCGCGCCATGAGTGCCGTCACGCGGATGCTGGCCGCCGTTCCTCGCTGGGCCTACACGCCGCTGCGAAAGCTGCGCACCCTCGCATTGGTCGCAGCGGAGCCTTTCGACATGCTTCATCGCCGCCTCACCGGACGACGAAACCTCCCTCCGCTCTGGCTTCGCCGGCACGTCGGCCCGGTCGCGGCATACGAGCGGGCACCGGGAGAGATCGCCGCGATTCTCGCGCTACGTGCGCTGGTGTCCCCGACATCACGCGTGCTCGATCTCGGCTGCGGCAGTGGCGCGATGGCCTTCGAATTCCGGCGCTTCCTGGGCCCGGACGGCCGCTATACCGGCTTCGATGTCCACGAGCCCTCGCTAAGGTGGAGCCGCAAGCAGTTCAAGGACGATGCACGATTCACCTTCGAGCTCGCGCGCGTGGCAACACCGTATTCCGCCGGCCACAAGGGTGACGCCATGCTGTATCGGTTTCCCGCAGCGACGCACACGGTGGATTTCGCGCTCGCGAAGTCGCTCTTCACACACCTGCTGGAAGCCGAAGCGCGGCACTACTTCATGGAGATCGCTCGCGTGCTGACGCGACAGGGCCGCGCGCTCGTCACGGCCTTTCTCCCTCACGGCGAAGAGGAAACACATCTCGCCGGTGCCGAGTTCGAATTCGCATATGGCGGCCCGGACGTCTGGTATCGCGTGCGTGCCAAGCCGACGGCCGCCGTCGCGTATCGTCGCGAGTATTTCCTTGACATGCTGCACGACGCCGGACTCGAGATCGACGAGTTCATCGAGGGCGACTGGCGCGGGACGGGAATCGCGCCGAACGCTCAGGATGTGGTGATCCTCAAGCGGCGTTCACTGCTGGCGTAGCGGCGACGGTGGCCGCGCACGATACACCGGGCACAAACTCACATCGATCGCTTCGCGAGGGCGCTACCTGCGACTCACATGTAC
>JBKJKH010000298.1:0-3656 GCA_046597595.1 Gemmatimonadaceae bacterium | reverse complement strand
TGGGCCGGTCGAAGGCAAGGTTCACGGAATCGAGCGTGATGACGTCCGGCTCGACGACCGCGCCGGCCTCTTCTTCGTCATCGGACTCGAGCTCGTCACGGATGACAGCCCGAACATGATCTTGCTGACGGCGCGACTGCGCCTTCTCTCCCGGCGCCCGCGGGGCGGCTGGCGCTTCCGGCGCAACGTTCTCTGTCTCGTCCCGTTTCATGAGACTTGCGCGGAAAAGATGGCCAGGAGGACCTGCGTGATGAAATAGTCGGAAATCAGGATCAGGACGCTCGCGGTCACGACGGTTCGCGTGGTCGCCACACCAACACCCTCGGTGCCGCCCGTGGTACGCAGCCCGAAGTAACATCCCGTAACGGCGATAATGCCGCCGAAGACAAACGGCTTCACCAGACCCATGATGAAGTCGTTCGGCAGGTAACGGAACATAAATCCGTCGCTCGCTATCTGCTCCCAGACGGTGCGCCAGTACAGGCCCGACGGGAGCCCGATGTAGAACTTCGCAATGATGTTCCCCCCGACGATCCCAACGAAATCGTTGATGATCGTCAGCGCCGGCACCATGATGAGCGCGGCGAGGACACGCGGCGTCACCAGTTTCTTGATGGGGTCGGTGCCGAGCGTGTTGAGCGCGTCGATCTGTTCGGTCACCCGCATAGAGCCCAGCTGTGCGGCGATCCCCGATCCGACGCGGCCGGCAACCATCAGGCCCGCGAGCACGGGTCCCAACTCACGGATCATCGATGCGGAGACGAGGCGCCCGATGTAGACCGTGGCGCCAAATGTCTGGAGTTGGGCCGCCGACTGGAGCGCGAGCACCATGCCGGTGAAGAACCCGGTCAGGAGGACGATGCCCAGCGATCCTACTCCAATGGCATCCATCTGCGCGACAACGTCGCCCCCGTAGAACGGGCGCGCGAAGATGAACCGCAAGGCATTCCACGCCAGGATGAAATAGTCCTGGATGGCGTGCACCCTGTTTTTCGCCGCCGTATTGAGGCGGTGCAGAAATTCTGGCAAATGGAGTCGTGCAGAAGTGCAGGAATTGCCGAGCCGTACAATAGCTCAGCGGGCAAGGGGCGTGCCGTCCACCGGAAGCGGAGATTACCTTTTAACTTACGATGCCCCATACCATTGCCCGAGCACGGATTGCAACATTGCTCGACGCCGCCGCGAGTCGCCGCATCACCGTCCTTGGGGATGCGATGCTCGATGTCTACCTCCACGGCGATGTCGATCGCATCAGCCCGGAAGCCCCGGTACCCGTGGTGCGCGTGCGTGAGCGCCGCTCCGCGCTCGGCGGCGCGGCAAATGTCGCCGAGAACGTGCGCGCGATGGGCGCCGCCTGCGATCTCGTGTGCGCGATCGGCGCGGACGGCGCGGGTGCGACGCTCGCCGCGAGCCTCGCCGCGGCCGACGTGGACCTGCATGCAGTCGAAACCGCGAAGCGACCCACGACGACAAAAACCCGCATCCTCGGCCGCTCCCAACAAATGGTCCGGTTCGACGAAGAGGATGACTCCGACCTTACCGGTGCTGAGGCGGCCGAAGTCGTGGCAGCCGTCCATCGCGCCGTATCGTCCGCAGATGCGCTCGTGCTCGAGGACTACAACAAAGGCGTCTTGCTGCCATCGGTGATCCGCGCTGCCATCGACGCGGCTGCCGGGCGTGGCATTCCGATCGTGGTCGACCCGAAGTACCGGAATTTCTTCGAGTATCGCGGGGCCACGGTCTTCAAGCCCAACCGCCGCGAGCTTGAAGCCGCGCTGGGCGCTGCGGTCGATCTCGAGCATCCGGAAGCGCTGCCGGACGTGTTTCGCAGGCTTGGCGTCGACCACATGCTGCTCACACTGGGAGAGAACGGCATGGCACTCCTGTCGGCCGATACGGTCACGCGCATCCCCACCACGGCGCGCGAGGTCTATGACGTCGTCGGTGCCGGCGATACCGTCACAGCCTGGCTGGCCGTGCTCCTCGCGGCGGGGGCCACGGTGCACGAAGCCGCCGTCGTCGCGAACTACGCTGCCGGAGTGGGTGTCGGCAAGCTCGGGGCGGTCACCGTGAGCGGCGACGAGATGCTCGCCGCGTACGATGAGTTTCAGGACCGGACGGCGGAGCACACACTCGCGTGATGAAGTTCGTTGCCGCCGCGCTCACTGCCGTCGTACTCGCCACCAGCCCGTTGACCGCGCAACCCGGATACTGCCGGGATGCAGGCGCGCGCCGCGCAGCGCGGGTGACGGTCGGCACGACTGCCGTCGCCGGCAATGTCGCGCTGTTTCTCTACTTCAAGAACGCGTGGTGGTCCGGTGAGAAGTCGGCGACCGGCTTCAAGTTCCGGAATGACTGGGACCAGGAGTTCCGCGACCAGGACAAGCTCGGCCACGCCTTCGGTGGCTATCATCTCGCGCGCATGGGCAGGGACCTGCTCATCGGTGGGTGTGTCTCGCGTGATCGCGCGGCGACGCTCGCCTTTCTGTACGCCGCCGCATTCCAGCTGCAGATCGAGATCTGGGACGGCATGCAGGAGAAATACGGCTTCTCGACTGGCGACCTGCTCTTCAACACGATCGGTGCCTCGTACACGCTTTTGCAGCACCACAATCCGAAGCTCGCTCCGTTCAAGCCAACGATTTCCTATTGGCCGACGGCGGCAATGGATGCGTGCCGCGACGATGCGACCAAATGCGGAGAGCTGCGCGGCACCCTCGACTACTCGGGCCAGACGTACTGGATTTCGACCGACGTCGATGCACTGCTGCCGGAAAATATGAAACGCGTGTGGCCGGGGATCCTGCGCGTTTCGGTCGGGCATTCGATCACAGATTGGATCGTCGCCGAGGGCACGAAGGGATGCCCGCCCGGAAGCATCCAGTGCGTTCGTCGCGCGCAGCGGAAGATTGTGCTGTCGCTCGATCTCGATGCGGACAAGCTCCCGGGAAATCATCCGGTCTGGCGCCGCATCAAGCATGAGCTGTCGTATATCCGCTTCCCTGCCCCCGCGATCATCCTGACGCCGGACGTGAGGGTGGAAGGGTGGTACCGATGAGGCACTCCGTTGTGATGCTCGCGGTCGCGATCTCGCTCCTCGCTGGAGGAATGCGGGCTGGCGCGCAGACGTCGCCGTACGTCCCGCTCGACGACCCCGCCTATTCGTACATCGAGGCGCTCCAGGCGCGTGGCGTGCTGAGTTCCCTGTCGACGCTCGAGCGACCCCTGACGGTTTCTGCCATCCGGAGGGCGCTCGCCGCCGATGGGGAGAAGGCGACGTCGAGGGTGTTGCGATCGTGGATGCGCCGGCTGTCGCAGACCATCACGCGCTACGCGGTGCCGACGACGGGCGACTCGGCGGCCGGCTTCGGGTATCTGCTCGCGGGTGGTCTCCGTGGTGTCGCGCAGACATCGGGACAGCGCGAGCTCATGCTGGCCGACTCCAGCAGCGGCGTGTTCCCCGGCGCAACGTTGCGGGGCGTGGTCGCGGCCGGGCGAGTGACCGCTGCGGCGCGCTTGATGGCGGACAATCGGTTGCGCGACGACCCCGATTTCTACGGCAAGACCGACAGGTTCGTGCGCGGGCGCATGGAGGAGGCATATGTCAGTGCGCAGTTCCCCCTCGGCGAGTTGTTCTTTGGACGCGTGTCGCGCAA
>JBKJKH010000124.1:0-4640 GCA_046597595.1 Gemmatimonadaceae bacterium | reverse complement strand
TGTTCCCTGTTCCCTGTTCCCTGTTCCCTGTTCCCTGTTCCCTGTTCCCTGTTCCCTGTTCCCTGTTCCCTGTTCACCTTTGAGCGATGGTGCATCCCATTCGGCGCGGCATCCGCGCCGCACAGACTGGATTGCTGGTCAGCATCGTCCTCGCGGTGACGAAGCTCGTTGCAGGGATTGCGGGCAACGCGTACGTGCTGGTAGCGGATGCGATCGAGTCGATGGCCGATGTATTCGGCTCGCTCGCCGTGTGGGGAGGACTCGCCATCGCTGCGCAGCCTCCGGATGCAGATCATCCCTTCGGACATGGGAAGGCCGAGCCGCTGGCGGCGGCTGTGGTCGCGTTGGCGATGCTGGGTGCGGCGATCGGCATCGTCGTGCAGGCCATCGATGCCATTCGCACGCCGCACAATCCACCCGCGTGGTGGACGCTACTCGTGCTCGTCGTGGTCATCGTCGTGAAATGGACGCTCGCCCGTTGGGTCAAGGCCGTCGGCGACGATATCGGCAGCACCGCCGTGCGTGCAGACTCGGGTCACCATCTGAGCGACGCGGTGACCTCGGCAGCCGCGTTCGTGGGGATCGCGCTCGCGCTCATTGGCACGCGCGTCTGGCACTCTGCCGCGTGGGCTGTCGCTGACGACTGGGCAGCCCTGGTGGCGGCCGGCGTCATTGGCTGGAACGGCGTGCAGCTCCTCAAGCCGGCCCTGAACGACCTCATGGACCGCATGCCTGGTCCCGACATCCTCACGCCGGTGCGTCTGGCTGCCGAATCGGTTGACGGGGTGATGGGCATCGAGAAGCTCCACGCGCGAAAGACAGGGCTGACCTATCGCGTCACGATCCATGTGGAGGCCGAAGGATCCATGCCGTTAGTGGATGCCCATCAGCTTGCGCATCGCGTGCAGGATGCGATTCGGGCGGCCGTGCCGGCGGTGGCCGCGGCGCTGGTGCACATGGAGCCGCACCGTGGTGACGCGTCGCGGCGGGAGCGGAAGCCGTGACCTCACCCTGCCCTTGATACTATCTGTTGCAACGACTATCCTCAGGTATGTCCAACGGTCGACGGCGTACACTCTCCCGCTTCGCAAGCCTCGAGCATCACGTCTTTCTCTCGCTCCAGCATCTTGTTGCGGCGTTCGTGCAGGACGCATCCGAGGTGCTCAAGCCAGCAGGTCTGAGCGGCGCGCAGTACAACGTCCTGCGGATCCTGCGCGGCGGAGGCGAGTCCGGGATGGCGTGCGGCGAGATCGCCGACCGGCTCATCTCGCGCGACCCCGACATGACGCGGTTGCTCGACAAGCTCGATGCGCTCGGACTCATCTCGCGCTCGCGCGAAAGCGACGACCGCCGGGTGGTCACGACGCGCATCACGGACAACGGGCTTGCAATGCTTGCGGAACTCGACCTGCCGATGAACGCGCTGCACAAGCGCCAGCTGGGCCACCTCGGAAAAGCGAAGCTCACGCAACTCCTCGCGCTGCTTGACGATGTCGCCTCTCATTCCTCCACGTGAGGCAGCGATGAGGAAGCATCTGCGCTTCGATGAGTGAGCGGCAATACGGCATTGCTCCGTCCGGGTACGCGCTGCCGGCGGGCACGCATGTAGGGCGTGTGCGTCTCCAGGTCGCGGATCTCAACCGCTCGGTCGCGTATTACGAGCAGGTGATCGGACTGCGCGTGATCGCGCGCAGCAACACGGCGGCAACGCTCGGGCCTGCGGACGCGACGGCACTCGTTGAACTGCGTGAAAAAAGAGGCGTGACTGCAGTGCCGCGCCGTGGCCTGCTTGGCCTTTATCACTTTGCGATCCTTCTTCCCAACCGATCAGCGCTCGGCCGCTTTCTCGCTCACCTTGCTGATAGCAACGTGCAGGCGGGGATGTCAGACCATTTGGTGAGCGAGGCAGTCTACCTGACGGATCCCGATGGACTGGGCATTGAGGTGTATGCGGACCGTCCGCGCAGCGAATGGCGGCACGAGGGCGGCCAGCTGGCGATGACGACGATTCCTCTCGACGTGAATGGCGTGCTCGCTGCCGGCGGTGGCGAGCGATGGACTGGCGCGCCCGTCGGCACGACGATGGGGCATGTGCATCTCCACGTAGGAGATCTTGCCGAGGCAGCGGCCTTCTATCATGAGGGCATCGGCTTCGACAAGATGGTCTGGGGATATCCCGGTGCGCTCTTCATGGCTGCCGACGGGTACCATCATCACCTTGGTACCAACACCTGGGCTGTTGGCGCAAAGTCCGCGTCGGACGGCGATGCACGCCTGCTGGAGTGGACGCTCGTGGTACCGTCTCCAACGGATGCTGAGGCTGTCGTGCACAACCTTCAGCTCCGTGGATTCCCGGTTGCTGCGGACGGTGACGCGGACGGTGATGCTGGCTGGCTCGTTCGGGATCCGTGGGGGACAGCTGTTCGCATTGTTCGCGGGACGGCCTAGCATCTGTCGCCGACGGTGACACCTGACCCACGCATTGCGGAGACCACTTCCCGACGCTTAAATCCCGCGACCCTTTTTCCCTGTCGACATGCGCTCCATCGCGCTCATCGCGTTCGTAGTCCCCGCCACGCTCGGCGCACAGCGTCCCGTGCCGGTCCAGCCGACCGACTCCGCCTCGGTCCCATCGCTCGTGCGGCTCATTGCGACGCCAGGCAGCGAGTTGGCGCCTGCCGTCAACCGTTTCGAAGCTGACCGGGGACTGCTCTTCCGGCGATACAGCGTGGAGTTTTCGCCCGCGCGTCGCTCGCGCATGAAGACCTTTTACGAGGAGTGGCGCGCACGCCTGCGTGAAGTGGACTTCGACAAACTCAGCCAGGAAGGGCGTGTCGACTACGTCCTCCTCGACGCGCGGCTGCGTTCGGAGTTACTCCAGCTGCAGCGGGCCGAGCGGCGTGTGGGCGAGACGGCGGTCTATGCACCGTTCGCGACAGCGATCGCGGACCTGCAGGACTCACGACGCCGGCTCGAGTTAACGAAGGGTCCCGATGCGGCGCGTATCCTGAACGGCGTCGCCAAGCAGATCGACTCGTTGCGTGCTGCGCTCGATAAGCCGGCGCCGACGCGCACCTCCGCTGGCGGTTCGATCGCCGACTCCGCGCACGCGCGTCGCGTCCTCGCGCTCCGCAGTGTCCAGCTCATCGACAATGCGCGCACGACGCTCGAGCAATGGTACACGTTCTACAACAGTTACGACCCGTCGTTCACCTGGTGGGTGTCGCAGCCGTACAAGCGCACGTCGGACGGTCTCCGCGCGTACACGCGCTCCCTTCGCGAACGAGTATTGGGAATGAAGGAGGGCGATGAGGAGCCGATTGTTGGTGATCCCATCGGCGCCGACGCGCTCGCGGCGGATCTCGCGCTCGAATTCATCGCGTACACTCCGCGTGAACTACTCGCGCTGGCCGAGCGTGAGTTTGCGTGGGGTGAGGCCGAGATGAAGAAGGCGGCGAAGGAGATGGGCTTCACCGACTGGCATGACGCGCTCGAAAAGGTGAAATCGACCTACCTCGAGCCAGGTGAGCAGACGACGCTCGCACTCAAGCTCGCGCGTGAGGCGACCGACTACGTCAAGAAGAATGATCTCGTCACGGTTCCGGCGATGGCCGAGGAGATGTGGCGGATGGAGATGCTGACTCCCGACGCGCAGCGCGTGGCGCCGTTCTGGTTGGGCGGCGAAGTGCTCCAGGTTGCGTTCCCTACTGCGGAAATGACTCAGGACGAGAAGATGATGACGTTGCGCGGGAACAACCCTCACTTTTCGCGCGCCGTCGTCTTTCATGAGCTGATCCCGGGCCACGGCCTGCAGGCGTACATGACGCCGCGCCACAACGCGCATCGTCAGGCATTTGCAACGCCGTTCTGGACCGAGGGCTGGGCGCTCTATTGGGAGATGCTCTTCTGGGATCGCGGGTTCACGAAGACACCCGAAGATCGAATCGGTGCGCTGTTCTGGAGAAACCACCGTGCCGCGCGGATCATCTTCTCCGTGAAGTTCCATCTTGGTGAGATGACGCCGCAGGAGGCGATCGACTTCCTTGTGGATCGCGTGGGCCATGAGCGCGCGAACGCGACGGCCGAGGTGCGGCGGTCATTCAATGGGACCTATCCGCCACTGTATCAACTCGCGTACATGCTGGGGGGCCTCGAGTTCCATGCCTTGCATCGCGAGCTCGTGGGCTCGGGTCGGATGACTGATCGCGCGTTCCACGATGCCGTGCTGCAGGGTGGGCGCATCCCGGTCGAGTTGGTCCGGGCGCGGCTGGCTGGCACTCCGCTGACACGTGATTATCGGGCGGGATGGAAGTTTGCGGGGCAGTTGGCGCGGTAGCGCTGGTCGCGCCGTGCCAAGCTGGCGCGGTACGGCTGGGGTGGGACGGCACCATGTTCGACGAGGAAACCCGGGAGTACGTCGCACGACTGGCCCGGGAATGACCCGACGGAGCAGAACTTGCCCGCAACCACCAGCAACTACCAGCAATTACTCGAGAGGAACCATGACACCGCGCTCCCTGCTGCTCGCTGCACCGCTGTTCGCCGTCCTTCTCGCGTGCGCCAAGAAGGACGAGGCGCCGGCCGATACCGCCGCGATCGCCACTGCAGTGGTCGTGGATTCGCCCGCCGCTTCAGCCGGC
>JBKJKH010000309.1:0-6894 GCA_046597595.1 Gemmatimonadaceae bacterium | reverse complement strand
CAACGCGGGGCTCACGCGCGACAACCTGATGCTGCGCCTCAAGGACGAAGACTGGGACGTCGTGCTGGACACCAACCTGCGTAGCGCCTTCGCATCGATACGCGCGGCGTCCCGCGGGATGATGAAGCGCCGCTGGGGGCGCATCGTGAACATTGCCAGCGTCGTGGGGATCACGGGCAACAAGGGACAGGCGAACTATGCCGCCAGCAAGGCAGGGTTGATCGGGCTCACCAAGTCGGTGGCCAAGGAATTCGCCTCGCGGAACATCCTCGCGAACGTGGTCGCGCCGGGCTTCATCGAAACGGACATGACGGCCGCGATGACTCCCGAAGCGCGCGCGGCCATGGGCGGGCTGATCCCGCTGGAGCGGCTGGGGAGCCCGGCAGATATCGCGGGCGCGGTGACCTTCTTGTGCTCCGATTACGCGTCGTACATTACGGGGCAGGTCCTGGTCGTGGACGGCGGGATGGTCATGTAAGCGGCGGCTCGTTTGCGTTATATTTCGGCAACATCTGAACTCTTTCAAGAGGACTAGGCGAATGGCGGACCATACGGCGAAAGTGAAGGACATCATCGAAAAGGAGCTCGGCGTGGAGCGCGACAAGCTCACGGACGGCGCCAGCTTCATCGAGGATCTCGGCGCCGACAGCCTGGATATCGTCGAGCTCGTGATGGAGTTCGAGAAGGAGTTCAACATCGACATCCCCGACGAAGACGCCGAGAAGCTGCGGACGGTCGGTGACGCGATTGCATATCTCCAGGGCAAGGTCGCAGGCTGATGAAGCGCAGGGTCGTCGTCACCGGACTTGGAGCGATTTCGCCCATCGGCAACGATGTGGCGACGACCTGGCGCGCTATTCTCGACGGCGTGTCGGGTGGCGCGCCGATCACGAAGTTCGACGCCACGAAGTTCGACGTGCGTTTTGCGTGCGAGGTGAAGGGCTTCGATCCGCTCCACTACATGGACCGGAAGGAAGTGAAGCGCGCTGACGTCTACACGCAGTACGCCGTGGCAGGCGCCGTCCAGGCGATGGCCGACGCCAAGCTGACGGAGAACGGCCACCACGGTCTCGATCCCGACCGCTTCGGGGTGATCATCGGCTCCGGTATCGGCGGCCTGAAGAGCTTCGAAGAGGAGCACGACGTCTACCGCGAGCGCGGCCCGAACAAGATTTCGCCGTTCTTCATCCCGAAGTTCATTGCCGACATCGCCGCCGGCATCGTCAGCATGCGCTTCGACGCACGGGGCCCGAACTACGCCACGGTGAGCGCCTGTGCGACCGGCGCGCACGCGATCGGCGACGCGTTCCGCTGCATCCAGTACGGCGACGCCGACGTCATGCTGGCCGGTGGTGCGGAAGCAACGGTCACGCCGATGGCGATCGGCGGCTTCGGAAACATGAAGGCGCTCTCCGAGCGGAACGACGATCCGGCCACTGCGTCGCGTCCGTTCGACAAGGATCGGGACGGCTTCGTGATGGGCGAAGGGAGCGGCGTGATCGTGCTCGAGGAGCTTGAACAGGCAAAAGCACGGGGCGCGACCATCTACGCCGAGATCGTCGGCTACGGGGCGACGGGAGACGCGCATCACCTCACCGCGCCGGCCCCGGACGGGGAAGGGGCGCAGCGCGCGATGAAGCGAGCCATGAAGGATGCGGGGATCACCCCTGCCGACGTCGGCTACATCAACGCCCACGGCACCTCGACCCCCGCCAACGACTTCAACGAGACGCGCGCAATCAAGGCCGTCTTCGGTGAGTGCGCGAAGAAGCTGCACGTGAGCTCGACCAAGGGACACACGGGGCACATGCTCGGCGCGGCCGGCGGTATCGAGTTCATCTTCGCGGCCCTCGCGGTGCGCGAGGGGATCATTCCTCCGACGATCAACTACACCACGCCCGATCCTGAGCTGGACCTCGATTACACGCCGAACGCGACGAAGAAGGCAGACGTCAGGACGGCGCTGAGTAATAGTTTCGGCTTCGGCGGCCATAACGTGTCGCTCGCGGTCAAGCGATTCGCTGAGTGATCCACGATCCCGCGCTGCGTCCCATCGCGGACAAGCTCGCGGCGGGGATCCGGCTCAGTGATACCGACGCGCTGACGCTCTATCGCACGTCGGACATCCTCGGCATCGGCGCACTGGCCGACGCCGCGAACCGCGCGAAGCACGGTGATGTGGTCACCTTCGCCGCCAACCAGCACATCAACCCCACCAACGTCTGCGTCCTCCGCAAGACGTGTGTGTTCTGCGGCTACGCGCGACTTCCGAAGGAGGAGGGCGCGTATCGCTACACGCTCGACCAGGTGATGGCCGAGGCGGAGTACGCGGCGGACGGCCTGACGAAAGAGTTCCACATTGTCGGCGGCCTCGACATGCAGGCGGGGCTCGAGTACTACACGACGATGTTCCGCGCCCTGAAGGCGCGACTGCCGCACGTGCACATCAAGGCGCTGACGGCCGTCGAGATCGCGCACATTGCGCGTATCGAGAAGATGTCGTGGTCCGATGTGCTGATCGCGCTGCGCGAAGCGGGGCTCGACACGCTTCCCGGTGGCGGCGCCGAAACATTCGGGCTCGCGGTGCGCGAACAGATCGCGGACAAGAAGCTCGGCGGCGCCGACTACATCGGCGTGCACCGGACCGCGCACGGCCTTGGCATCCGCTCCAACTGCACGATGCTGTACGGCCATGTGGAGACGCTCGAGGATCGCGTCGATCATCTGCGCATGCTGCGCGACCTGCAGGACGAAACCGGGGGGTTTCTCGCCTACATCCCGCTCGCGTACCACCCGGATGACAATGAGCTGGGCGAGCGACTGGGACGAAAGGGCATCGCGACCACAGGCTTTGACGACCTGCGCATGCTCGCCGTCGGGCGCCTGTACCTCGACAACTTTGCGCACATCAAGTCGCACTGGATCATGGTCACGCCGTTCCTGTCGCAGATCGCGCTGTCGTTCGGCGTGAATGATCTCGAGGGCACGGTAGTGCGGGAGAAGATCTACCACGCGGTCGGCGCGAACACGCCGCAGGGCCTTTCGCTTGATGAGATCCTCAAGCTGATTCGCGGAGCGGGCAAGATTCCCGCGGAGCGCGATTCGTTCTACAACGTGCTCCGCACCTTCGACGCCGTCGCGGAGCCGGCGGGAGTGGCGGCCTAGATGCGTGTCGGCCGCATTCCCTACATCAACTGCTACCCCGTCTACGGTGCGATCGACGGCGGTGCGGTGGCGTTCCCCCACGAGCTGGTGACGGGCGTGCCATCGGCCCTCAACCGGCAGATGGCCGACGGTTCGCTCGACGTCAGCGTGATTTCCGCGGTGGAGTATGCGCGCGATGCGCGACGCTACCTGCTGCTGCCTGACCTCGCGATTTCCTGCGATGGGCCTGTGCGATCGGTGATGCTGTTCTCCAGGCGCCCCGCCGCAGAGTTGACGGGGCGACGCGTGCTGGTGAGCAGCAGTTCGATGACCAGCGTGGAGCTGGTACGCCTATTGTGTGAAAACGTGTGGCATGCGCAGCCGGAGTTCGTCGCGGCGGACGCGGAGGTGGGCGACATCGCGCGCTTTCCGCAGGACCGTGACCACGATGCGCGCCTGGTGATTGGCGACGCCGCGCTGATGCTCCAGGCGGCCTCGGAGCCAGGTGCCGCCAGCACGGCGCACCGTGCCGTGGCAGATTTGTATCCGCACGTCTACGACCTTGGCGCGGAGTGGAAGAGCTGGACGGGCCTGCCGTTCGTCTTCGCGGTGTGGGTCGCGCAGCGCCGGGCGAGGCCGGCCGAGTCGCTTGGCGTGCACGCGGCGTTGATCGAGTCGCGGGACTGGGGGCTCGACCACCTCGATGAACTCGCGGTGCGCGCGGCCGCGGCGACGGGAGTGGATGCAGGCATCTGCCGGCGCTACTTCGCAGGGCTCGACTACGGGCTTACTTATGAGTACCTGGCGGGGTTGACCGAGTTCTATCGTCGCCTCGTCGCGACCGGTCGCGTTCCGGATGGCACCCTCGCTTTTCTGGCCGCATGACACTCTCGCGCGATTACGTCGACTTCTACACGAACGCGCCCCTCCTCGAGCTGGGTGCGGAAGCCGACCGCATGCGCCGCGAGCGGCATCCGGACGACGTCGTGACGTTCATCGTCGATCGCAACATCAACTATACGAACGTCTGCGTTGCCGACTGCGGGTTCTGCGCCTTCGCGCGCCGGCCCAAGCACACTGAGGGCTACACCCTCAGCTTCGAGCAGATCGGGCACAAGATCGAGGAGACGAAGGCGTTAGGCGGCGTGCAGATCCTCATTCAGGGCGGGCACAACCCATACATCCCCTTCGAGTGGTACCTGGACCTGCTGCGCTACATCAAGCGGAACCATCCGATCCATATCCACGGCTTCAGCCCGAGTGAGGTGGATTTCTTTGGCACCCTCTTTCGCATGGACGCCCGTGATGTCGTGCGCGAGTTGCAGAAGGCGGGACTCGACTCGATTCCCGGAGGCGGCGGCGAAATCCTCGTGCAGCGTGTGCGGGACATTGCCGCGCCGAAGAAGGCTGGCGCCGACCGCTGGCTCGAGATCATGGAGATCGCGCATCAGGAGGGAATGAAGACCTCCGTCACGATGATGTACGGCATCGGCGAAACGCTCGCGGAACGGATCGAGCATCTCACGCGGGTGCGCGAGGTCCAGGCGCGCACCGGTGGGTTCACGGCGTTCATCACCTGGCCCCTGCAGCCGGAAAACACGCCGACCATGTCGCACATGCCGAAGACCGGGTCCGTGGAGTACCTGCGCACCGTCGCGATATCGCGCATCGTGCTCGACAATGTGCCGAACCTCCAGTCCAGCTGGGTCACGATGGGCATGAAGGTCGGGCAGCTGGCGCTCCGGTTCGGCTGCAACGACTTCGGCTCCCTGATGATCGAGGAGAACGTCGTGTCGGCAGCGAACACCACGCATCGCACGACGACCGTGGAGCTCGAACGACTCATCCGGGACGCGGGCTTCACACCCTCACGGCGCCGCCAGGATTACTCGCGCCTTCCGCTGGACATCGCGGGCGCGGCGTAGTCGTGAACGCGGACGAGAAGCCGCAGTACGCGACCGGCATCGGCTACGACTCGCATCGCTTCGCACCTGGTGGGCCCATCATCCTCGGCGGGCTGTCGATTCCCGCTGACGTGCACCTGGCCGGCCATTCCGATGCCGATGCAATTGCGCACGCGCTGACCGACGCCATACTCGGCGCGGCCGCTGCCGGCGACATCGGCGCCATGTTTCCGGATACTGATGAGGCGAACCGCGGGCGCGATTCGATCGAGATGCTGGCCGCCGCCGCCTCCCGCGTGCGCGCGGTGGGCTGGAGCGTCGCCTCGGTCGACGTGACGGTTGTGGCGGAGCAGCCGAAGATCGGGCCGCACCGCGACATGATGCGCGCGCGCCTCGGGGAGGCGTTAGGCATTCCGCCCACGCGCGTCAGTGTCAAGGGAAAAACCAACGAGGGGATGGGGTGGATCGGGCGTGGCGAAGGGCTGGCCTGTCTCGCCGTGGCCACCCTGCGTCGCACCAGCTAGGACCGACGCCGAGATGCAGGGCCTCCTCGACTGGCTGACGTCGCTCCCTCCGGTGGCCCTGTACGCGACGCTCGCGGCCATGGCCGCCATCGAGAACATCTTCCCACCGGCGCCCTCAGACACCGTTGTTGCCTTTGGCAGCTTCCTCGCCGCTCGTGGGGCGGCTTCCCTCGCAGGCGCGTTCCTGGCGACGTGGGGAGGCAATGTGGCGGGTGCGATGCTCGTGTTCGCCGCGGGTCGTCGCTTTGGCGCTGACAAGCTGGACATGCGTCTGGCTGCCGAGGAAGGGAAGGGCAGGCGGCGCATCGCCGCGCTGTACGGGAAGTACGGGATGCTGGGACTGGCGTTGAGCCGCTTCCTGCCCGGGGTTCGTGCACTCGTGCCGCCCGTCGCCGGCGCGCTGCGACTCTCGCCCCTGAAGGTCCTGCTCGCCTTCGCGATCCCGTCCGCCATCTGGTACGGCGCGATCACCGTCCTCGCGTACCGCGTCGGCTCCGACTGGGATCGGCTCTCGTCCGCCGTGGTGAGCGGAGGAAAATGGACGGCACTCGTCGCTGCGATTCTTGCCGCCATCGCCCTGGCTGTGTGGTTCGTGCGCCGGAACCGGTCCGCAGCCAACTGAAGGATCTGCTGTGTCTTCCGGATTTTACCTCGAGCAGTTTCGCGACTATCTCTCTCTCGAGCGCGGCAGCGCCGCACGGACAATCGAGGCATATCAGCGTGATCTGCAGCGCTTCGCCGACTTTGCCAGGGCGAAGGCGGTCGACTCCCCCGTCGAGTGCACGCCGCGGCTGCTGCGCGATTTCATCTATCATCTCAAGGATCTTGGTCTCGCGCCCTCGTCGATCCGCCGCAGCATCAGCGCGCTCCGCACCTATTTCAGCTTTCTCCTCGGCGAGGGGATCGTGGTGCGCGATCCGAGCGAGCGACTCGATGCGCCCAAGCGCTGGCGTTCGCTGCCTGACGTCCTGACCGTCGCGGAGGTCTCCGCATTGCTCGCAATCCCGTCACTCGATGAACCACTCGCGTTCCGCGACCGCGCCATGATGGAGCTGGCGTACGGGGCGGGACTGCGGGTGTCGGAGTGGATTACACTGGGCATCCGCGACGTCCTGATGTCCGATCGTCTCGTGCGCGTCTTCGGCAAAGGCAGCAAGGAGCGCCTCGTGCCCATCGGGCGTTCCGCCATTGGTGCGACCGCGATCTACCTGCGCGAGCTGCGGCCGAAACTGGAGAAGGGAAGCGGGAAGGGAGTCCTCTTCCTCAATGCACGGGGCAAGCCGCTCTCGCGCATGGGTGCCTGGAAGATCCTGCGGAAACAT
>JBKJKH010000068.1:0-3745 GCA_046597595.1 Gemmatimonadaceae bacterium | reverse complement strand
ACACGAAGGGCCACGGTCCGAGCGTGCGCTCGTGGACGACATCCGTCAGCGCCAGGGAAAGCGTGACCGCACCCCAGGTTCCCGCGCCATAAAACGCCGCGCGCAGCAGCCGCGCTGCGCGCGTTTCCAGATCTTCGCCCGCCAATGCTTCGCCCTCAGACCGCTCGCGCGCCGCAACATCCAATGCGGTTCGGAGGTCGGCGAGCGTGTGCCCTGAACGGAAAAGGCGGCGCGCCTGGTTGAGCTGGTAACCCAGGAGAGGCAGCAGCGCAGACACGGCGAGGGTGGCAAGGACCGCGATGTCGAGGAGCCGCTTGGGGTCTCGGAATTCCCCATGGTCGTACATGTTGGCAAGATTCCCGATCGTCATCAGCGTGAATCCGGCGGACGCCGCCAGATACGCGAGTGACGCAGGGTTGCTCGACCCAAGCCAGGCACGCAGTGTCGCTGGGAGCGGGGGACGCGTATCCACCGCAGGAACGAGTGCCGCTGCCAGGGCTTCCCCGTCGGCGAAGCGGGCTGCGGGATCGCGGGAAAGGCACCGGTCGATCGCCACGCCAAGAGCCGGTGGCAACCCCGGCGCCGCATGCCGCACGCTCGGCGGCGCCTCGGTCGCCTGGCGCACCAGCAGGGCGTGCAGGTTTGGCGACTCGAACGGCAGGCGGCCACTCACCGCGAGATACCCGACAACGCCTAACGAATAAATATCGCTGCGACCATCGACCGGCTCGCTCGCGGCCTGCTCCGGGCTCATGAAGTGCGCGGTGCCCGTGATCTTTCCCGGCTCGGTCGTCGGGCCGGCGCCCCCGCCCGTGTGGGCGATGCCGAAGTCCGTCACCAGCGCGCGGTCCGTACCCGCTTCGAGCATGATGTTGTCCGGCTTCACGTCGCGATGCACTATGCCGCGTCCATGTGCGTAGGCGAGCGCCCAGGCGACCTCGCGCAGCACGCGCGTCGCGTCGGCCGGCGCGAGTGGACCGCGCGTGCGGAGGCGCTCGCCGAGCGTCTCGCCCTCCACGTAGCTCATGACGAAGTACACGAAGCCGCTCGCTTCGCCGACGCGATGGATGGGGACGATGTGCGGGTGCGAAAGTCCGGCTGCCGTCCGGGCCTCGCGCACGAACCGCTCGCGTGCTTCCGCGGTGTTGGCGCGATCCGCCGGCAGAACCTTGATGGCGACGTCGCGATCCAGTTGCACATCGCGCGCGAGGTATACCACCCCCATCCCGCCACGACCAAGCTCGCGCTGGAGAGAATATTCGCCAGCCAGTGCAGCTTGCAGGCCGAGGAACTCCGGCGAGGGGTGCGTCATGACATGAATTTAAGGCGACCTTGCGTGCTGCCCTGTCTGCCCGTGCACAGGGCGCTCGCTTACTTTGTACTGCAAAGTACCTAAGGTAATCCTCTCACGACGATATGCAGCTCGACATCCGCTGGAGTGAAGCATGGCCTTCGTGATCAAAGCCGAGGTTCGCGATCCGGCGCCGTGGGCACAGCCCAGAGGAACGCCATGAAAGCGGTCGTGTTCACGCGGTACGGATCGCCAGATGTTCTCGAATTGCGGGAAGTGCCAACGCCAACTCCCAGGGACGACGAAGTCCTGATCCGAGTGCACGCGGTATCCGTCAACGACTGGGATGTCGGTGCCCTCGCGGGAAGGGACCTCGTGAATCGCGTCATCTTCGGTCTTCTGCGGCCAAAGAAGCGCATCCTCGGGTCCGACATTGCGGGGCGAATCGAGGCAGTCGGCAGAAACGCGAGGCAGTTTCAACTCGGCGATGAAGTGTTTGGGGACCTGAGCGGCGAGTGGGGCGGTTTTGCTGAATTTGTGTGCGCGCGTGAGGGTGCCTTGGTGCGCAAAGCGCCCGGCATGACGTTCGAACAGGCCGCCGCGATCCCTTCAAGCCGCCATGCTCGCACTACAGGGTCTTCGCGACATAGGGCGAATCCAGCAGGGGCAGGCGATCCTGATCAATGGCGCGGGGGGTGGTGTTGGCACTTTTGCGATCCAGCTCGCAAAGCTCTACGGTGCTGACATCACGGCGATTGACAGCGCATCGAAGCTGGATATGCTACGCGCGATGGGAGCCAGGGAAGTCATCGATTATGCACAGGAAGACTTTACCAACGGCGCGCGGCGCTTCGACCTGATACTCGATGTAAAAACCAACCGCTCGATTCTGGATTGCGCACGCGCACTGAAGCCGGACGGGATGTACGTCACGGTTGGCGGCTCGATGGCGCGCCTGTTCCAGGGCCTCCTCTGGTCGCCGTGGATTGCCCTCACGACCAGGAAGCGCATCCGGATACTGGCCCTGAAACCGAACAAGGGGCTGTCGTACATGAATGCGCTGTTTGAGTCGGGTGCAGTTGTACCGGTGATCGACAGGACGTATACACTGAGTCAGGTTGGAGAGGCATTCCGGCGCTTCAGCGGCGGAGAGCACAGGGGCAAATTGGTAGTCACCGTCGCAGACAGCGAAGACTCTCCTTGACCCAGCCGCCACGCGACTTGCTTATCGAATCGGTCATCGCCGTATCGGACCTGACGCGTCGTTTCGGCAGCAGGACGGCGCTGGACTCCGTGAGCCTGGTCCTTCCTCGCGGGGCGGTTTACGGCCTGGTCGGCGCCAATGGAGCGGGCAAGACAACGCTGATCAAGCACGTTCTCGGCCTGCTGCGGGCAGAGAGTGGTTCGGTGCGCGTATTCGGCCGCGACCCGGTCGCTGACCCGGTTGGTGTGCTGTCGCGCATAGGCTATCTCTCCGAGGAGAACGATCTCCCCGGCTGGATGCGTGTCGACGAGCTCATTCGCTATTCGCGCGCGTTCTACCCCGCCTGGGATGATGCGTACGCGGAGGAGTTGCGACATTCGTTCGCACTTGACTCCGCGGCGAAGGTCAAGACCCTCTCCAAGGGTCAGAAAGCGCGCGCGGGGCTGCTGGTCGCACTGGCATATCGTCCGGAACTCCTGGTGCTGGACGAACCGTCCTCCGGGCTGGATCCGATTGTGCGCCGCGACATCCTCGGTGCCGTCCTGCGGACGATCGCCGATGAAGGCCGCACGGTGCTTTTTTCGTCGCACTTGCTGGAGGAAGTTGAGTTGGTCGCCGATCATGTGACGATGATCAGTCATGGGCGCATCGTGCTCAGCGCGCCGCTCGCCGCGATCCGGGAGTCGCACGGTGGCGCGTCGCTTAATGAGGTATTTGTCGCGCATGTCGGCAGCGCGTTGCCCTCGCCCCTGGACGAGTAGATCGTGCGTTCACCCGCTGCGGCAATCGCGTGGGAGTTTCGCCATCGGCATCGCCGGGCTCTGGTCGCCGCAGCCGGATACCTTGTCGTCGTCGCGCTCATCAAGCTCTTGCTCCTCGAGCCCGAGCAGTTGCTCGACCCGGAGAGCTCTGAGCGTTTCGCCATCATGGTATTCGTGCCTCTGACGGCGACGATCTTCTATTTTCTGGCCGTGTTCTGCTTCGGCCTCGACGGTGACCTTGCCGCGCGGCATTCGATTTATCCTGTCCGCATGTTCACGCTGCCGGTAACGAGCGGCGCGTTGGCGGGCTGGCCGATGCTGTACGGCACGTCTCTGATGCTGACCCTGTGGCTCGCGATACGACCGTTCGCGGTGTGGCCATCAGGATTCGATGTGCCAGTGATCTGGCCAGCGCTGCTTGCTGCAGCGGTCTTCGCCTGGACGCAGGCGCTTACGTGGATGCCGTACGGCCTTCCCGGCCTGAGAGTG
>JBKJKH010000530.1:0-4873 GCA_046597595.1 Gemmatimonadaceae bacterium | reverse complement strand
ATCGAGACCCTCGAGTGCAGCAGGGTTGAGCTGGTGGTGTTCCGGGCTCCAGTAGATGTCGTCGCTCCGCGCGCTGCCGTGCGTGCGAACAAACCGCGCAACGCGATGCCCTGCCGTCGACAGGTAGGGGACGAGCGCATTGCCAACCAGGCCGGTCGATCCCGTGACACCGATTCGCCACGCCCCACTCGCGGCAAACCGACGATGCCGGCGCAGGTCAGCCGCGATGACGTCATGCCGGTAGCGGAAGGAGCGTTCGAGTTCCTGGCGAACGAAGCCCCCGGCAACGAGCTCACCGAGCGGCCCCATCGGCATCTCGTACTCGATCTCATCGACGAGAGCAGACGCGACACCAACTGGCTCGACCGTGTGCGTATGCACCCACCGCTGGAATGGCCCGCTCAGCTGCACATCGCGAAATCGCTTTCCTTCGATGTAGTCGCGGTGCTCAATCACCCAGCGCGCGCGAAACGGACCGACGGGCGCGTCGAGCACAACGCGCGAGCCCGGCGTGATACCGCCGTGGCGCTCGAGCACGCGAACCTGCATCCATGGTGGAGTCAGCCGCTCGAGCGCCTGCGGCCTGGTGTGGAAGCGGAAGACATCGGCAGCCGGCGCATCGATTGTCGACCGCCGCGAGAAGTGCGAGCTCACATGCTGCGGTCGCCCGCCTCTGCAGCCACACCTTCGCGCTCTTCACGTCCCCTCAAGCGTGCGGCCGCCAGCGCGGCAGCGCGCTCGGTCCGCTCGCGCTCCAGCTCCTCTGGAGTGCGGAGGAGCACCCCCGCGCGCGTGGCGCGCGCCTCAGCCGTCGCGCGATCCGCGAAGCTGCGGAGCAGCGCGTCCGTTTCACGATTCTGTACATAGCGGCCACGCTCCCAGCCCTCGACGACGCCGCGTGGAGTGCCATACAGCAGCGCGCCGAGCTGCTCGGGCGCGAGACCCAGTTGCTCGCGAATCTGCTTGATGGCTTTCGGCGCGAGCAGGCTGTTCGTTTCACGAATGCGCTCCGTCGCCGTGGCTTCGGCGGCGTCGCGCTGCTCGACCGTGCGCTGTTCATCGCCACAACGGTCGCAACGGAACAGTTCGCGATCGACCGACGCGCTCATCCCGCTCAGGCGGACAGTGATGGTTTCCGAAGCGCGCGCGTACCGTCCGCCGCAGCGGTGATGCAGGTGGCCTTCGAGGAGATCCGTCATCTGCAGGTCAGCATGGTTGCGTCAAACGGCGGCTTGGCCATCGCCATTGTCGAGACTCCGCCAGAGATACCAGGAGGCAATCGAGCGATACGGCGCCCATTTCGCGCCCACCGCCAGCAATTTTTTCGGTGTCGGCAGCGCACGCATGCGATATGCACGCTGCAGGCCCTTCTGCACGCCGAGGTCGAGTTCCGGAAGCACGTCAAGGCGCCCCAGCCTGAAGATCAGGAACATCTGCGCGGTCCATCTCCCGATGCCCTTCACGCCGATGAGTGCCTCGATCACGGCGCTGTCGTCCAAAGTCTCGATGCCCTGCTCGGGCAGGCGCCCATCGCGCACGTGTTCAGAGAGGCTGCGCAGGTAGCTCAGCTTCTGCCGGGAGAGCCCGGCTGCGCGGAGCGTTTCATCAGGTGTCGCAAGCAGCGCTTCGGGCGTAGGGCCCTGGCCGCCGTACACGTCGCAGACGCGCTTGAGAATCGTCCCCGCGGCTTTGCCCGAGAGCTGCTGGAAGACAATTGAGCGCAGGAGGGCATCGAAGTGGGTGCCGTCGGTTCGATGCTCGAGTCGGCACGGACCGACGCGTTCGATGATTGCGGCAAGCTTGGGATCCACCTTCTTCAGGTGGCGGACCGCCGACGCGTTGGCGCGAGTTGGCATCGGCGGAAATGTAGTGAACTTCCAGGCGTCCTGGGGTCTTTAGTACGGATCTAGATCTCGCCACGCTCCAGGAGAATCCGCGCCAGCACGAGGGCCATCGCATCGGAGGAGTACATGCCCGCTCGCACCCTGCGGCGAAGCTCATCGCGCAGTGACGCGGACATCGGGCCTTTCGGATGCTCGTCGGCCCACGGAAGCGTATGGCGCGCAGGCCGAAGCGGCCGGGGGCAGGATTGAGGGCGGATCTCCATGGTCACAGCGTCGGCAGGGTGGCGCCGGAACTTGAGCGGAAGACCACGCTTAAGGGACATGCTGAAGCCGGGACCGTACTATCATCAATCCCATGGCGCGTATCCTCTGCGTAGATGATGAGCCGGCGGTGCTGGCGATGCTCGAGGATTCGCTCGAGCGCGCGGGGCATGTGCCGGTCGCCGCAAAGGGAGTTGCCGAAGCGCTCCAGGCGCTGGCCTCAGGCGGCGTCGACCTGATCATTACCGACTTCAAGATGCCGGGCCTCAGCGGGCTCGACCTGTTGGCGCTGCTCCAGCGGGATGGACACGACATCCCCCTGATCATGCTCACCGGCCATGCCAGCATCGAACACGCGGTGGCGGCCATCAAGGCGGGCGCGGTCGACTACATCACGAAGCCAATTCGCGCCCAGCAGCTCGAGCTTGCCGTCACGCAAGCCCTCGAAGTCGTGAGGCTCCGGAACGAGAACGAGGCGCTGAAGCAGGAAGTGATGTCGCTCCGCAATGAGCGGCAGATCATCGGCGATAGCGGCCCCATGCGCCGCGTCCTCCAGACCGTGACGATGGCGGCGCGCACGCGCGCGACGGTGCTGCTGGAGGGTGAAAGCGGGACGGGCAAGGAACTGGTCGCGCGGGCGCTGCACGACCAGAGCGACCGGCGCGAGCGAGCCTTCGTCACGCTGAATTGCGCGGCGATGCCCGAAGGCCTCATCGAGAGCTCGCTGTTCGGTCACGAAAAAGGGGCATTCACGGGCGCGGTCAGGCAGGTCGCCGGCGCGTTCGAGCGTGCACACCGCGGCACGCTACTGCTCGACGAGGTCTCCGAAATGCGCCTCGACCTTCAGGCGAAGCTGCTGCGTGTACTACAGGAACAGGAGTTCGAGCGCGTCGGAGGCACGAGTGCCATTCGCGTCGATGTCCGCATCATCGCGACGACAAACCGTGACCTCTCTGCGGAAGCTGCCGCGGGCACGTTCCGGCAGGACCTCTATTATCGGCTCAGTGTCGTGCCGATCTGGATTCCTCCCCTGCGCGAACGACGCGACGACATCCCGCTCCTCGCGACGCGGTTCGCACTCCGCGCTTCGGAGGAACTGCGGAAACAGGTACAAGGGTTTTCTGCAGGTGCCCTCGAGCTCCTGCAACGGCACCACTGGCCCGGCAACGTGCGCGAGCTGCAGCATGCCGTGGAGCGCGCGGTCATCATGAGCAGTGAGCCGATTCTGCAGGCACACCACTTCGAGCTGGCGGGGTATCGGCGCCCTTCCCTCGAAGCGTCCGCTGCCGCAGCCGCGGACGCGTCTGCCGACGCGTCTGTCGTCCCGGACGGCGCCGTCGTCCTGACGACGCTCAATGTCGACGAGGCCGAGCGACGGTTGATCGAGCGCGCCATGCAGGTTGCCTCCGGCAATCGCACGAAGGCGGCGGAACTCCTTGGGATCAGCATCCGGACACTGCGGAACAAGCTGAATCAGTAATCCGAAGAAATCAGGTTGAACGGAGAATCCGGCAATTTTTGCCCGGGCCTACTAGGCAGTATTTGCCTGCGGCACTTTTTGCCTATATAATAATCGTGATGTAAAATTGCGTAATCTGTTGTCATACAACTATTTACGCTGAGTCATTCGCACGGTCCGCCCCCTGCCTTACTCGTACTCGTCGAACCCACCGCAATCCGCGGCTCCGACGACCCCCAACGAGCGAAGGCGACAATGCGCGGCAACCTCCAGACGCAGAATGAGTCCACCAACGGCCCCTCTGTTGTCGAAGCCAACCTCGGACTCGTCCACTTTGTCGCCCGCCAGGTCGCACGCGGCATGGGTCAGGAGATCGAACTGGACGAGCTCGTGAGCGCCGGCACCCTCGGCCTCATCGCCGCCGCCCAGACCTTCGACGCCACTCGCGGACTCGCCTTCAGCACCTTCGCCGCACCCCGCATCCGCGGCGCGATCCTCGACGACCTCCGCAAGATGGACCACGCCTCCCGCGGCCAGCGCCGCAAGGCGCGCGACATCGACTCGGCCCGCTCGGCCGAGAGCACCGCACGCGGTCGCAGTGCAACCAAGAAGGAAGTCGCCGCACGCCTCGGGACGGATGTCGACACCCTTTGGCGCTGGGAAGCGGACACCGAAAGCGCCGTGCACGTCGCCATCGACCGCCCGGCCCGTGGCGGCGACGAAGACGCACCAAGCCCGATGGATTTCCTCGCGGGCGACGAAGGCAACGGCATCGAAGAGAAGCTGACCCTCGACCGGGAAGTCGCCGTGCTCCGTGACGCCATTCTCGAACTGAAGGACCAGGAGCGGACCGTTCTCTCGCTCTACTTTTTCGAAGAGATGAAGCTCAACGAAATCGCGCAGGTCCTCGGCGTGACCGAGTCGCGCGTCTCGCAGATTCGCACCAAGGCCCTTGGCCGCCTGCGCGAGCGCATGGCACCGCTGCGCGAACAGGTCGCCTGATCAACTCGCCGGTTCTCGCTCCTTCCGCTTTGCGAACGCGAGCGATGGCAGCCTGATCACGACCGACCGCACCGACCGCACCTGAAGCTCGACTTCGCCGCCGTCGGAATGCAGCATGGCATCGGCTGCGGCACAGAGCGCCTCGGTGACTTCCATCTCGGCGTCCGTTCCGCCGCGCTTCTTCACCGGTCGCAGCAGGATTTCCACGCGCTCGTCAGGCGTCTCCGTACACAGGGCGACCAGGTCATCGCCTCCCCCTCCATCTCGCGCCGCTGCCAGCAGGCCGAGCAACATCGCGTGCTGCGCG
>JBKJKH010000055.1:0-3753 GCA_046597595.1 Gemmatimonadaceae bacterium | reverse complement strand
TAGCGTCCTGCGACGACGTTCGAACCGATGCCCAGATGGTAGCGGGCTTCCACCGCAACAACGGCCGCTTCGGCAAGCACCTGCGCACCCAATGCGCTCGGATGCAGCCCGTCCAGGCTGATATACGGCCCGTACGGTGTGGATGATGTCATGAACGCGAGGGAACTGAACGGGGGCTTGAGATCCGCTCGCCCATACAGGGCCTCGAGTTCGAAGTGCGCGAAGCGACGGGCCTCTGCCTGCGTTGCAATTACGGCATTCATGTCGGCAAGCTGCTGGTTGACGACCGCCGCTTCATCCGGCGTCAGCACGAAGTCCTGCACGGTGCCTGGCGCGCCCTGACAGCTGAGTACATACGGGCTCGCGCCGGCGCGACGACGGGCCAGACCCGTTCCGACCGCGACTGGCACGCGGACCGGCACGAAGAGCAGGTTGGAACTCGTGGTGCAGTCAGCGGCCACCTGCACGTTGAACGCGGCCAGGAACGTCGCGCGGTCGGCCCAGAGTTCCGACCCGCGACGGAACGCGGGGAATGTCGCCACGTCCTGAATGAGGCCGACCAGGATTGCGCGCTTGGCGGTGGACTCGACCTTGTCCAGCATCTGGTGATAGAGTGGGGCCCACACATCGACAGGCACCATCGTCGCTCCTGGAATCGCGACGCCACTCCGCGAATTCAGCACTTCGTTGCCGCCGAATTCCACGGAAACGAAGTCTGGCTCGAGCGCCATCATCGTCGAGACCTGTGTCTGGCCCGGGGCGAGCACGCGTCTATACAGCTGCACATACCCGGCGTCGGTGATGTTCTCCGGCGTGGTGAAGAGCGCATCGCTGGTGCGTGCCGCATTGATTGCCACGTTCTGCACGGGCAGCTCGACGTCGGCGCGCAGCGACGAACAGCTCAGCGTCGCTGGATTCTGTCCCGCTCCCTCACCGCTCAGTCGAACGCCCGAAGCCAGCGGCGCGCGCAGCGGGGAGCGACACCCTGTGCCGTCGAAATACGGCTGTGTAAGCGGGAGGCGCAGGAGATTCGCGAACTGCGCGGGCCAGGATGTTTCCTGCGTCGCGGCAATCACGCCATCGCTTTGGGCGCCCATGCTGATACTCGTGCCCATCGCGACGTAACGACCCAGCGGGATGACGCCGTGTTCGCGAATAGCGGCCGGAGACACGTCATGCGGAACGGCTGTCGGCGACGAGTCTGGCGAACAGGCGACGACGCTCAGGAGGGCCAGCACGGAAAGTGCGGCCGTGAAAGTGGTGCGCTGCATTGGAACCTCATGATGGGGGACCGAACGCGAACTAGTGTCCGCGAAGATCCACCCACCCTGAAACCCGGCCCATCCGTCCGCCGACGTAGGGGTTGATGCCGTTGACGTAGGCCGGGGGTGCGCCCCCTCCGCCTAACGGGGCGCGGTCGCCTGCGCGGCGCGCAGTTCCCGCTGCAGGACCCGCAACCGCTCTCGCGCATCGCGACTGATCGCCTGGTCGGCCTGCAGGGACATCGTATACAGGTAGGTAATGTGAGTGAGCAAGGCGGGTTCCGAGTAGCGGATCGGTGAGGTAACCAGCACGCGCTCCAGCTGCTGCAGGCGGGTCAGTGTGTCGCCTCCTGTCCCTGTCGCGCCCTCCAGCCGGCGACGGTCGCGCTGCACGCCAACGACGAATCGCCGCGCTGACGTCACAAGATCGCGCGCCTCGAGATTGAATCGCTCCTGCTGCTGCAGCAGGGCAGGCGTGATGCCGTCCTTCAACACGCGCGGATCCGCACGCACCGTGAGCAGTCGTTCCTCACGCCAGGAGCCGGACCGCAGCCGGACTCGATAGGCACCCGGCGCGACCATGGGACCTGCTCGCCCGGTGCGCTGCGCGCTCGCATCCCACGGACCGGGCCACGTCAGGTCCCACGTCAGGCGGTTAAGCCCCTTCGCAGCAGGCAGACGCGGCGTACCGAGACGTTCCATCGCCGGGGCGCGCATGCCCACGACTTCCGCCGAATCTTCGCCGGCGGACAAGGAGGAGAACGATCGCACGACGATGCCATCCGCGCGCAACACTTCCAGAACCAGCTCTCCACTCGGCGCTTCCGGAAGCCAGTAGTCAACCTGTGCGCCAGGCGCAGGGAACTGTGGACTCGAGGGGCCGGCGGGACGGCCCAGTCCCTCTTCGCCTCCACCGCCGGCGCGATAGCGGATGCGATACGCGTCCCGCGGCGCGAACAGCGTAAGTCCCGCCGGTGGATGATGCGCGGCTTCCTCCGCAGCGTGGCTGGCAGGCGCGCCCGCAGGGTGATGCTCCGCAGTCATTGATGCCGTCGAACGCGCCAGCTGATGCAGCGGCGTGAGGTTATCGAGAATCCAGAAGCCACGCCCCTGAGTGGAGATGGCGAGATCCTTCCGGTGCACCTTCATGTCGGTGATTGGCGTGGCCGGAAGATTCTGTTGCAGCGATTGCCACATGCGCCCGTTGTCAAAAGAGACGAAGATGCCGAATTCCGTTCCCGCGTAGAGCAACCCTTCGCGGTCAGGATCCTCGCGCACGACGCGCACCGGATGATCCGCAGGAATGCCGTTCGTGCCCGAAGTGAGGAGTGCCCACGACTTCCCATAGTTGTCGGTGCGATAGATGTACGGCTTCCAGTCGCCAAACATGTAGCGAAGCACGGCCACGTATGCCGAGCCGCGGCGATGCGTGGAGATGTCGATCGTCTGGACGCGGCCGCCCGGCGCAAGCCCCTCGGGGGTCACCTTCATCCACGTGCGACCCGCATCGCGCGTAACGTGAATGGGGCCGTCGTTCGCCCCGGTCCAGATGACACCGGGCTCGAGGGGACTTTCCCGGATGGCGTACAGCGTCGCGTACACTTCCTCACCGGTCACGTCGATCGTGATCGGCGTTCCGGAGATCACGTCGTACCGCTGGTCATTGGCAGTCAGGTCGGGTGAGATGCGATCCCAGGTGACCCCCTCGTCGCGCGAACGGTGCACATGCTGGCTGCCATAGTAGATCGTCCGCGTATCGTGTGGCGACAACTCCATGGGGCTGACGCGCTGAAAGCGGAACGCGAGATTGCGCGGAAGATTGCCGTACAGGGACTGCGCGCCGACCCAGTATTGCCGCTCCTGACCTGTGCGCAGCGACATGCGCGAAAATTGTCCCTTGCAGCTCCCGTAGACGGTGTCGGGGTTTGTGCGATGCGGCATGATCGGCCCTGTCTCGCAGCCAGGTCCTTGCCGCCATTGCTGGATGGGGTCGTCGGGAGGACTCGCGGATACCGGCAGTGAGGGCACGATGACGGTCGTGTTGTCCTGCTGCGCGCCGTACAGCCGGTACGGGAACTGGTTGTCCGTCGCAATCTGGTACAACTCCGCAGTAGGCTGGTTGTATTGCGTGCTCCAGGTGCGCCCTGCGTCGAGCGTGACATTGGCGCCACCATCGTTGGCCTGGATCCAGATGTCCGGCTGTCGTGGGTTGATCCAGAGATCGTGGTTGTCGCCATGCGGCGTGCGCATCGTCGTCCACGTCCTGCCTGCATCGTTGCTGCGATAGAAACCCTCCGTCTGGACGAATACCTGGTCGGCGTTCGCCGGGCTCGCATCGATGTTCGTATAGTAGAAGGGGCGTGTGTACAAGCCTGCGGGACGGTCCGCAGCGAGACGCCAGCTTTCACCCGCATCGTCGCTCCGATATACGCCCGAGCCGGGTTTCGCCTCGATCACCGCATAGACGCGACTGGGATCGGCGGCCGATACG
>JBKJKH010000554.1:0-5718 GCA_046597595.1 Gemmatimonadaceae bacterium | reverse complement strand
GCCCGGCGGTGTTTGCGCTCCGGCTGGGGGCGCCGGTCGTCTTTGTCACGGCACTCCGTCAGCCTGGCGGGCGCTACAAACCGGTGTTCGAACGCGTTGAAACGCCGGTGACAGGTGACCGCGAAACTGATGTGGACGCTATCGTGGCGAACTACACGCGTGTACTCGAACGATGGGTTCGGCGCGCCCCGGAGCAATATTTCTGGCATCATCGGCGCTGGAAGTGGCAACCAGCCGACACGCCCCTTGAGCTTCGCGAGCCATGACCGTCTCATCAAGATCCGCTTCCAGCCGCTCGATCGTTCGCGCCCTCATGCGCGACCGCCGCGCTGTGGGCGGGGTCATCGTCGTGGTCTTGATGGTCCTCGCAGCCGTCACTGCCCCGTGGATCGCGCGCCACGATCCCATCGGGATCAACCTGAGCAACCAGTTGATGCGTCCGTCAGCGCAGCACTGGCTGGGTACGGACATTCAGGGCCGCGACGTCTGGGCGCGCCTCATTTTCGGCACGCGGGTTTCACTCGTGGTGGGATTCATCTCGCAGGGCATCGCCCTGCTGCTTGGCGTGACACTGGGACTCATCGCCGGCTTCTACGGTAAATGGGTGGACGAAGTGGTCATGCGCATGGCGGATGTGACCCTCGCGTTCCCCACGCTGCTCCTGCTCATTGCGATGGTGGCGGCACTCCAGCCGTCGTTAGGCGTCGTCTTCCTCACCATCGGCATTGTCGGATGGGCGGGGATGGCGCGTCTTGTCCGCGGCCAGGTCCTCGTCGTCCGCCAGCTCGAGTATGTGCAGGCTATCCGCGCGCTGGGCGGACGCGACAGCCGCATCATGGTCCGGCACGTGCTGCCGAACGTCATCGCCCCGGTGCTCATCGCGGCGACCCTCGGCATCGCGGGCGCCATCATGGCCGAAGCGGCGTTGAGCTTCCTCGGGCTCGGCGTACAGCCGCCCACGCCGAGCTGGGGTTCGATGATCGCGGAAGGGCGGGATCTCGCGCAGCTTCGGCATGCACCATGGACCTCGCTGTTCCCCGGCCTCGCCATCGGGGCCGCGGTCCTCGGCTTCAACCTCCTCGGCGACGCACTGCGTGACGCCCTCGATCCGCGTCAGGCAGACCGCGCCGTCCGCATCGTCGACCGCGGGCCTGGCGGTCGCCGCCGCTGACGCAGTGACATACGCTGACGCAGTGACAGCAGTGACATACGACGTTGGCGCTCTGCGCGCCGCGGAGTTCCCGTGGACCGAACGATCCGGGCCGTACCTGAATCACGCGTCTACGGGTCCACTCCCCGCGCGCACGATCCGCGCGCTCGCGGAGTTCAATGCCCTGCGCGCTGAGCCGCACCGCATTTCGCAGGAATTCCAGTTCGGGACGCTCACGCGATCGCGCGCACTGTGCGCGCAGCTCGTCGGCGCCTCACCCGACGAAATCGCGCTCATGATCAACACCGGCTACGGGATCAACCTGGCCGCGCGTTCGCTCGGTCTCGTGAGCGGAGATGTGGTGCTGAGCGTCGACCGCGAATTTCCCGCGAACGTCTACCCGTGGATGGCGCTCGAGCGCGACGGGATCGTCCTCAAGCGCCTGCCGTGCGATGCCCAGGGGGTGCCCGACGAGGACGCGCTCGTGCGCGCGATCGCACGAGAGCCGCGGCTCACGGTGGTCGCGGTATCGTGGGTCGCGTTCGCGAGTGGCTATACCTTCGACCTGGAGCGGCTCGGACGTGCGTGTGCGGAGAGGGGCGCGCATCTCGTCGTCGACGCGATCCAGGGCGTGGGCGCGAAAGCAATCGATCTCTCGAGCGGCCATGTGAGCATTCTCGCGTGCGGCGCGCAGAAGTGGCTGCTGTCCCCGTGGGGCACCGGCTTCGCGTACGTGCGGAGCGATCTCGCGCAGCGGCTCCTGCCGGAGTCGGTGAGCTGGATGGCTGTGCGGGGCGCCGAGGACTTCACGCGTCTCGTGGACTACGACTTCACGTATCGCGGCGACGCGCGCCGATTCGAGATGGTGACGTTGCCCTTCCAGGATTTTGCGGGAATGAACGCATCACTGGATCTGCTGCTTTCACTGGGAGACGGAGTGCATCGGCACATCGCGTCGCTCGTCGCCCGCATTGCGGACCGCGCCGGACGCGCCGAATCGGTCAGGGCCGTGACACCGGACGACGCGCATCGCGCGGGCATCGTTGCGGTCATTCCGGAGGACGCACGCGCCGCGACAGAGCGCCTCAACGAGGCGGGCGTCGTGTATTCACTCCGTGAAGGAGCAATCCGCCTTTCGCCGCACCTCTACACGACGCCGGCGGAGGTCGATCGGGCGGTGGACGCGATCGCCGGCTAGCTGCGCACCGGCAGGATCACGCCGGAGGTGTACGACCGCTCCGCTGCTGTTGTATCGAACGCTCCAGCCGTGCAGCCCGGTCGAGACTGTCGAGTCGCGTTCGCTGCACAAAGGTCAGGATCAGGAGCGCCGCCTCTCGTGCTCGCCGATTATTCTCGCGCAGCTCGTCGATGGCTGGCTTCGCCTGCGCCTGTTGCTCCTTCGTCGGCCGTTCCGGAAGGCGGCGAATGCTCTCGTTGGCACGCAGCATGTTCAGGCGGTCGAGCTCCTCGCGCAAAGGCCGGTTCGCCTTGTCGAGGTCACGCTTCAACAACCGCAGGAACGTCACCTGCGAGTCGGCAAGCTGCAGTTCCGGCCGGCGCTCGATGATCGCGGCCACCGGGTCCGCGCTCACGATCGCGCCAGCGGGTGACACGGTCAACGGAATCTGCGGCTGTCCGCCGCACGCGAGAACCATCGTCGCAGCAGCAACGCCCCACAGAAGAAGGGATCGAACGTTCAAGCGAGTCATGATCGTGATGGCAAAAGACGGCGCGGCCGGTCCTGCTCGGTGTACTCCCCGCGGATTCGAAAGTTGCAGCAAATCATGTCCGCATGCGGACAAGGGCATACTCCCTCGCGCCTTTCCGGAGCAGCACATGCCCACCCGCGAGCCGGCGATCTGCGGGAATATCGCGAGAGCCGCTTTCCATACGAACGCCGTTCACGTACACGCCGCCTTGTTCGAGCAGCCTGCGGGCCGCTCCTTTCGAAGCGGCCAGGTTCGTCGCGATCAGCAAGTCGAGAACGTCGGTCGACACCACTTCAGCGAACGGCACTTCACCGGCGAGCGCCTGAAGGGCGACCGGAGACAATGTCGCCGGATCGGCACCGCCGAACAGCAGGCCTGACAGCTCACGCGCCACGCGCGCCGCATCAGCGCCGTGCACGCGGCGCGTGACGTCCTCTGCGAGCGCGTGCTGCGCCGCGCGACGGCTTGGGTCGGCTTCACTCGCCTGAGCGAGGGCGCCGATCTCCTCGCGCGACAGGATCGTGAACATCCGCAGGTAGCGCGCGGTGTCGCGATCGTCGGTGTTGACCCAAAACTGATAAAAGCGATACGGGGACGTCATCGCCGGGTCGAGCCAGACGGCGCCCGCTTCGGACTTGCCGAATTTCACGCCGGCAGCCGTCGTGACAAGCGGCAGCGTAATGCCGTGCGCCTCCGCGCCATCGGCACGCCGCACCAGTTCGGTTCCAGCGGTGATATTGCCCCACTGGTCACTCCCGCCCATCTGGAGGGTCACGCCGTCCCTCCGATGCAGCTGGAGGAAGTCGTAGGCCTGGAGGAGCATGTATGAGAACTCGGTGTACGAAATTCCGCTCTCCATGCGGGACTTCACCGATTCCTTGGCCAGCATCACGTTGACGCTGAAATGCTTCCCGACATCGCGCATGAACTCGACGGCGCCCAAGGTGAGCAGCCAGTCCGCATTGTCGCGGACGAGCGCGGCGTTCGAGCCCGAGAAATCGAGAAACTTCTGGAGTTGCGCGCGCAGGGCCGCCGCATTGGCGCGCACCTGATCCGCATCGAGCAGCTGCCGCTCCGAACTCTTTCCGCTGGGATCGCCGATCATCCCGGTGCCGCCACCCACTAGAATGACTGGTGTGTGGCCGGCTCGCTGCAGGTGTGCCAGTCCCATCACCGGAACGAGGTTTCCAACATGAAGGCTGGACGCAGTTGGATCGAAACCGACGTACCCGCGCACAACGCCGCGCGCGAGGGCGTCAGCCGCACCTTCGGTGTGCTGATGGAGGAGCTCGCGCCAGCGAAGCTCATCGAGCAATGAGGGAATGGCTGCACTCATGCGGCGAATATAGCTTCACAACGCCATGACTGAACCCGCGCGACCCTCCAGTCCCAAGCGAGCGGCGATCAAGGCCCCGCGCGGCCGCTTCGCGGCGTTCCGTAAGGGGCACCCTGGGCTCATCCGCGCGGTGATGCTCCTGGCGACGTTCTTTCTCTTCTTCGGCACCGGCACCGCCTACAGTGCGTGGGCGCTCGTCTGCCGCGGTGGACAGTGTCCCGCGGTCGAAGTGCTCGAGAGCTACACCCCGCGCCAGACGTCCAAGCTCTACGCCATCGACGGCCGCTTTGTCGCCGAGATCGGCCTCGAGCGCCGCACGCTGGTGACGCTCGCCGAAATCCCGCGCATGGTTCGCCAGGCGTTCGTCGTCACCGAGGACAAGCGCTTCTTCCAGCACGCCGGAATCGACTGGCAGCGGGTGTTGGGCGCGGTCGCTGCAGACATCCGCACCGGCTCGTGGACGCAGGGCTTCTCGACCATCACGATGCAGCTGGCGCGCAATGTCTTCCCCGAGCGTATTTCGCGGGAGAAGACACTGGTGCGCAAGCTGAAGGAGGCGAAAGTCGCACGCGCAATCGAGGCGAGCTACACCAAGCAGAAGATCCTCGAGCTGTACCTCAACCAGGTGTACTTCGGGAACGGTGCACACGGCGTCGAGACTGCTTCGCAACGCTACTTCGGCAAGTCGGTGCGCGACCTGAACGTCGCCGAAGCTGCGACACTCGTCTCAATCGTGAAGGCTCCCGGCCGCTACGATCCGCGCCGGAGCCCCGATCGCGTGATCCAGCGTCGCAATACGGTCATCGAGTTGATGCGCCGCGCCGGAGAGATCAGCGATGCCGATGCGAGCCTCGCCCGGTCCTATCCGTTGCGGCTCGCGAACAAAACCGAGTCGGGTGAGCTTGGACCGTATTACGTCGAATGGATTCGCCGGCAGCTGGACGAACACTTTGGCCGCCAGTTGTACGAGCAGGGTCTCAAGGTCTATACGACCCTCGACCTCGACATGCAGTCGGCTGCTGAGCGCGCGCTCGAGAAACAGTTGAAGGCGATCGAGGGCGGGACGTTCGGAAAGTTCACATACCCCACGTTCGAACAGGTGCAGGCCCGCGCTCCGTCGGCCGAAGAGCCCAGCGCCGGAAAATCCGCGTACCTCCAGGGGGCGTTCGTCGCGATGGATCCGCGCACCGGCGCGGTACGGGCACTGGTCGGCGGACGCGATTTCGACGACTCGAAGTTCAATCGTGCGACGCAGGCACTGCGGCAACCCGGCTCGACGTTCAAGCCCATCGTGTATGCGACTGCGGTGCAGAACGGCCGACCCGTATCGTATATGGTCGACGACGCACCCCTCAACGTGCCGACTGCGGCGGGCGACTGGAGTCCTCAGAATTACGATGGCAAGTTCGAGGGGATGATTCCCATGCGGCGCGCACTCTACCAGTCGCGCAACACCGCCACCATCAGGCTCGGCATGGAACTCGGCGAGGCGGCGGTCATCGACATGGCGGGTCGCTTCGGGC
>JBKJKH010000503.1:0-3602 GCA_046597595.1 Gemmatimonadaceae bacterium | reverse complement strand
AGCGGTCTTCACGGTGATGTGGTCACCGGCCGCAATGCCCAGGCGTCGCGCGACGAGCGGATGAATCTCTACCCACGACTGCCACGCAATCTTCGAGACGGGATCCGGCAGTTCCTGGAGCCATGGCTTGTTCGCGCCACGCCCGTCGCCGAGCGTGGGCGACGGATACACCATGAGGTAGAAGTCGCCCTGCGTCGTGTCGATTGCTGGAGCGGGACGCGGCGCAACGGTGGCGCGTGCGGGTGACGCCGACACCGCCGTTGCGCCCGGCGCGAGACCCTTGGGCAGTCCGGCGGCGAGCGCCGCTGCACCACCCATGCGAGTGGTGATCCACTCGCGGTATGTCTTCGGGGTCGAATTCGCGAGGGCGATCAGCACGTCCGCCGTCTGGCGGGTATCGAACACAGGATCCATGACCGGCTGCTGGAGCCCGACCTGTCCAGCACTGGCGCTCGCGTCACCCCATGACTCGAGTGCGTGATGATCCGGCAGCACGATGTCGCAGAGCGTGCTCGTCTCGTCGGGGTAGCTCGAGAAGCTGATCTTCACGGGCACCTTCGCCATCGCGGCCGCAAAGCCGAGCGACTTCGGCAGTGTGTGCACGGGATTCGCACCACGGATGAACAGCACCGAGACCTGTCCCGCATTCATGCGCTCGACGAGCGCGCGCATGTCGGCGTGCGTCGCGAGGCGCGCATTCCCCTCGCCCGCTCGCACCGTGCCGGCCGTCGCATTGAGCGCAGCGACCGCAGTGGCAAGTGCACTCGCGTTCGCGGCCGTCGAGCCGCTCATGACGAGCGCGGGACCCGCGGCGGCGAAATCGCGCTGCAAACGCTGGAGCGCCGCGAGCGGCGCGCCACTCGCCGTCGCCGCCGCCTCGAGCGTTCCCTGTCCGCGCAATGCATTGGCGATCGCCAATTCGCCGCCCGGCTTGCAGGCAATCCATTCGTCCGCGTTCAGCCCCGTGAGCGAGCGACGAGGCCCGACGTATACGAACCGCGGTCCACCGCCGAGCTTCCCGCGCGCATCGGCCCAGTCCATCTGCTGTGGCACCGACATGCCCCATCCGTCGAGGAAATCGGCGCTGAACGAGACGATCAACTTTGCCGCTGAGAAATCGTATCGTGGCCACGCGCCATTATTCGCCGCGAGCGTCGCGTGATCGAGTTCCGCGTCGTACGAGTAGTGCGCGGGCATCCCCTGCCCCCCGAGCCACGCATCGAGGAATGCCGGAAAGCTGCCCGTCTCATGCTGGTTGATGAACGCCGCACGAGACGCGCCGCCCTCCCCCTTCGCCTTGGTGAGCGCTTCCGCGACCCACTGCGACGCGCGCTCCCAGGTGACGGTCTTTCCCGTGCCGCCTTCGCGCAGCGTAGGACCGCGATAGCGGTCAGGATTGTACAGACCCTGCAGCGCAGACTGGCCGCGGGCGCACAGCGCTCCGCGATTCAGGGGATGCGCCGGGTTCCCCTCCAGTTTCGTCACGCGACCGTCGCGCGTCTCGGCGATCACCCCGCATCCTGCGGCGCACTCGCGACAGGTGGTCGCGTAGTAAGTCGAGACACCGGGGACCGTCTGGTCGGGAGATGTCAGGTAGGGCACCAGGCGCTCAACCTGCTCGGTGTAGCACCCGACGGTCGTCGCCGCAGCGCCGGACGCGCCCAGGACCTTCAGGAAGTCGCGGCGCCGCACGGCGGGCGACTTCGATTCAGTACTCATTCGGCAATCCCCTGCACGAGGAGAGGAGAAAAGGAGGGAGCGGAAGCGCGGCGTTGCACGGCGCGCGCAATCAATAGTGACAGACGGCGCAATCGTAACGCGCTTTCTTGATGCTACCTGCGGGGGCGGTCGCTGCTGGTGCGGCCGCCACTTCGTCGTGCGCAATCTGGAATCCGCCGGTCGCAGTGCGGCTCCATCCTGACGCGCGATCCCCTGCAGCCGGGTCGTACCCGCTCACGTGACAACTGACGCACCACCCCATGTTGAGCGACGAGTACTGGAACACCTGACCCATCTTCTGCACCTGGCCGTGACAGGACTGGCAGGTGACGCCGGCGTTGACGTGCCGCATATGGGGGAAGTTCACGTAGTCCGGCACTTTGTGGATGCGGATCCACGGGATCGGCCGTTTGTCGCTCGCGTACTGCGCCAGCTTCTTGATCTCAGGCTTCGCGGTGGCGACCACGGTATGGCAGCCCATGCAGGTGCCGACGGCGGGCATGCCTGGATCCGGGGACTTGTTCGCCGAGTAATGGCAGTAGACGCAGTTCATCCCCAGCTTCTGGACGTGCGTCGGGTGGGGGAACTTGATCGGCTGCTCGGGCGACTCGTTCTGGTCGGACGACGCCGCCGAGTACCCCCACGGGCCGTGCGGCGCGTTCGTGACCAGCGTCGTATCCGCAGCGGCACCTGCCGCCTGCACGCCCTGATACGCGGAGACGCCGGTCGCGATCGCCCCGATGGCGAAGAGCCCCGCGATCACCGCTGCCACCCGCCATCTGCTCATGCTCGCAACTGGATTCGTGTGATAATCCGAGCGAATTGCTCGACTTTGTGAACTAATTCACAAACTGGCGCAATCGCGGCGTAAACTATTGCAGACACTGTTAGATGCAAGGCGCAGACGGCGAGACATCAGGGGCGGAAAATGCCTTTTCGACCGCTGATTTTCGCAGGTGCGACCAGGTCGTGCTCAAACGCTCTTTGGAACCGCGGACACCTGCGAAAAACCTGCCGCTACGCTTTCGCAGCCCGGCGACGGAGCACCTGCCCGCTCATCAGCTCCGCGGCGCTCAGAACATCCGGCAGCAAGTCCAGATTGGCGCGTGGCGTCTGGACTAATCGCAGCGGCCAGCATGATCCATAGATGAAGCGCTCTGCCCCCATGGTGCGGAGGAGATCGCCGAGGTGGTCTTCCGGTGGTCCCCAGATCCACGAAATGTCATACGTGATCCGCTGCCGCTCGTCGGGCGTCAGCCCCCAGTGAATCTCCTTGATCAACTCGGCACCAGCGCTGGTCACGAGCACCTCTGCGCCGGTGGCGGCCCGGGCGATCGCGCGTACGGCCGCGGCGCTGAGATCTCCTGCCGTGTCCATGCGGTGACGCTGGCGCAAGTCCTCGAAGCGGGTCGTAAGGACGAGGACGAGGCCGTGCTCCGCGCAGCGCGCAGCGAGGCGCTTCATCCGGCCGTCGTCAGCTGAAATCCCCCATTGAGGCGGGTAGGCGCGCACCGCCGGCGCGCCCTGCGCAATCGCGACGATGAGCTCCTCTTCCCACGCAGGCCAGTCCGGACGGATGGTCGGAACAGGGTGGAGTGTCTCCCGATGCGGTTCCAGCGCGCGGTACAGCGCCGCATTGCCGTGACGCGGATCACGATAGAAGGCAGACGGCAGGTGCCCGACCCAGGCCTCGTGCACTCCCTCGCGCTCGAGCACGCGCACCAGGACATCAGGATCCGGATGGGGCACGTGCCGGAAAGGATACGCGCCGATGAAGCAGTTGACGTCCGTGAGCGGGGCCATCGTCAGGCAGCAATCATCGGGAACGCATCATCCGGGAAGATGCGCCGCGCATTGCCCCATCGAACCGCGCTCATCTCGGA
>JBKJKH010000113.1:0-3134 GCA_046597595.1 Gemmatimonadaceae bacterium | reverse complement strand
TCCTCGAATCTAACCGCTCCCTGCCCTGCGGCGCGCGGTGAGCACGCGATCGCGACCTGACAGATCGGGATGCACCTCGACCCGCTCATACCGTTCATCCGCGTATGCGATCTTCGCGCAGCTGTGCGCGCGGCGGGAATCGAGCTCGACCGCGAGCAATCCCCCGGGCTCCAGCACAGCGCTCGCGCTCCCAATCAGCTCAGCGGTGTTGGCCATGCCGGCATCAGCCGCGTACAGCGCAACGGGTGGTTCCCAGTCCCGCACCAGAGCGGGAAGCTGCGCCGATTCGTCGAACGCGATGTAAGGGGGGTTGGCGATCACTGCCCGCAGCCGCTCCCCTTTCACGGGGCTGAGGCCCGACCCATGGCGCAGCTCGACCACTGCCCGCAAGCGGGGCTGAAGCTGCTCAACATTCCACGCGGCAACCGCAAGCGCATCGCTGGACACATCCGTGGCAATGATGCGCTCCAGCCGCGATTCCGTTGCAAGGGAGAGCGCAATCGCGCCGGAGCCGGTCCCGACGTCTACCGCGACACCACCGGGTGTGTCTCCCAGTTCACGCAGGACAATGTCGACCAGGATCTCGGTTTCCTGGCGAGGGATGAGCACTCGCGGGTCGACGGCCAGCGTCAGGTAGCGGAATGCCGCTCGACCGACCGCGTACGCAAACGGCTCGCCTCCGGCCCGGCGTCGCGCTGCTCCGCGCGCGCGCGCCGCGACGCCACCAGCCACGATCGCATCGGGATTGGCTCCCGGCCAATGGCGGGACACGTCGAGCAGTGCAGCCACTATGTCGCGTGCTTCGGTGCGCGCGTCGAGCACGTCTGCTCCCTGGAGCAGCGCCCGGAGTTCGCTGACGAGCACACGCACCACAGAATCCTCCGCGGATGCGGCGACAGCCTGCCCCTCCGTCACGTCACGCCCCGCCCAACCGCTCCTCGACATCCGCGAGCTGGAGCGCTTCGAGCAGCCCGGCGATATCGCCTTCAAGCACGCCGTCGAGATTGTGGGTCGTGAAGTTGATGCGGTGATCCGTGACGCGGTTCTGGGGGAAGTTGTACGTGCGAATCTTGGCCGAGCGATCTCCGGTGCCGACCTGGGTGCGACGCATGCGCGAGCGTGCCGCTTCCTGCTCGGAGAGCCGGAGGTCGAGCAGACGCGCGCGCAGGACTTCCATTGCCTTCGCCCGATTCTGGATCTGTGAGCGCTGATCCTGCTGGCTCACGACAATTCCCGTCGGCAGGTGCGTGATGCGCACCGCGGAATCAGTGGTATTGACGCCTTGACCGCCCGGACCCGAGGCGCGCATGACGTCAACGCGCAATTCCTTCTCGTCGATGGCGACGTCGACGTCTTCGGCTTCCGGCAGCACCGCGACGGTGGCCGCAGACGTGTGGATGCGCCCTGCGTTCTCGGTCGCAGGCACGCGCTGGACGCGATGCACGCCCGACTCGTACCGCAGCGCACCAAACGCTCCCGTGTGGACCACCTTGAAGATGATTTCTTTCACGCCGCCAAGCGTCCCCTCGGACAGGGACAGGATTTCGATTGGCCACCGTTGGCGGTCGATCCAGCGCACATACATGCGATGGAGGTCGGCGGCGAAAAGGGCGGCTTCGTCGCCCCCTGTTCCCGCGCGGATCTCGACGATCGCATTCCGGTCGTCGAGGGGGTCGCGCGGGATGAGCAGAGGCTTCAGTTCGTTCTCGAGCGCGGTGATGTCGGCCTCGAGCCTGAGCACTTCCGCCCTGGCCTCGTGGGCCATTTCGGGGTCGTCAACGGAAACGAGCTCGCGTGCGTCCGCGAGCTCGTTCTCGTACTTGTCGAGCTTCGCGGCGCGGTTGGCGACTACGGACAACCGCTGGTGCTCGCGGCCGAGTCCTGCCAATCGCTTCGAGTCCCGAACTGCCTGTGGATCAGCGAGTTCGCGCTCGACCTCGGCCGCGCGTGCGAGCGCCTCGGCCAGCCGGTCGCGTAGGCTCAGGCGGTCTTACCGTACTTCTGCCGGAAGCGCTCAACCCGGCCGGCGGTATCGATCAGCTTCTGCTTGCCGGTGAAGAACGGATGGCAGGCATTGCAGATGTCGAGATGGATCTCGGCCTGCGTGGAGCGCGTCTGGAAGGTGTTCCCACAGGCGCACTTGACTGTGGCCGTGGCGTACTCGGGATGGATATCAACTTTCACGGGAACCTCGAATCAGTAATCGGGAATAGCAATACAATATAGGGCGGAACGGGCCTAAAAGACAAGCCGACAACGCTTTGCCCCTTTGACAGTGGCGCGAGAGGGGCGTAACTTGGCGCGAGCGGATGCTATCGCTCCGACGCGACAACTCCGACATCCGAGAGAGTCCGACAATGAGCGCCGAGTTCCTCGCAAGCGTCCCGCTGTTCTCCGGCCTGTCACACGACGAGGTCCAGCGGTTCGCCGAGTTGACGCGGGAGAAAACATATCCCAAGGGGAGCGTCATTCTTTTCGAAGACGATCCAGGCGACTCACTGTTTGTCGTCCGCGACGGGCGCGTGAAGGTCGTGCTCGTTGGCGAAGATGGCCGGGAGGTCATTCTTGGCATGCTCAGCGTCGGGGAGCATTTTGGCGAACTCGCACTGATCGATGACCAGCCGCGCTCGGCGCACGTCATTGCGATGGAGGATTCGACCGTGCTGGTCCTTCGTCGTGAAGATTTCCGGCGGCGGGTGGAGGCGTCCCCGAGCGTGGCGTGGGCACTGCTCTCCGAACTCTCGCGACGATTGCGCGTGGCCGACGGCAAGATTGGCGGGCTCGTCCTGCTCGACGTGCCGGGCCGCATCGCGCGTTTGCTGCTCGACTTCGCACAGGCCGGAGAATCGAATACGATTGAAAAACCGCTGACGCACCAGACGATTGCACAGATGATCGGGGCAAGCCGCGAAACGGTGTCGCGCGCGATGCGTGATTTTCAGGATGAGGGCTGGATTTCCGTTGAGCGTCGCCGCATCACTCTTTCCAATCCGGACGCGCTCAAGAATCGCGCGCAAGTCCGTGTCTGAACATTTCTGTGACGGCTGTCACCCGGACTTCGTGATCACATTCCTTGTCGCCCTCGCAGCGCATCGCGAGACTTCTGTGTCACTGGGAGCGTCCTGAAGCATGGG